>NZ_JBVIPD010000011.1:0-19133 GCF_055578235.1 Streptomyces sp. NPDC033136 | reverse complement strand
ACACCCCCCCCTTTTTTTCTGCCGTGTTTTTTCCTCTTTTTTTCCCCCCCCCCCCCCCCCCCCCCCCCGCTTCCCCCCCCCCCCCCCCCCCCCCCCCCACCGGCGTGCGCGCAGGAAGGGTCAGCAGCCGATCAGCCGGGCCGCCAGGTAACCCTCGATCTGGTCGAGGGAGACGCGCTCCTGCTTCATCGTGTCGCGCTCGCGGACGGTGACCGCGTTGTCCTCGAGCGTGTCGAAGTCGACGGTCACGCAGAACGGCGTACCGATCTCGTCCTGGCGGCGGTAGCGGCGGCCGATGGCGCCGGCGTCGTCGAACTCGATGTTCCAGTTCTGGCGGAGCGCCTGGGCGAGGCCCTTGGCCTTCGGGGACAGCTCCGGGTTGCGGGACAGCGGCAGGACCGCGACCTTCACCGGGGCGAGGCGCTGGTCGAGGCGCAGCACCGTGCGCTTCTCCATCTTGCCCTTGGCGTTGGGCGCCTCGTCCTCGATGTAGGCGTCCAGGAGGAACGCCAGCATCGCGCGGCCGACACCGGCCGCGGGCTCGATGACGTACGGGGTCCAGCGCTCGCCGGCCTCCTGGTCGAAGTAGGTGAGGTCCTGGCCGGAGGCCTTGGAGTGAGCACCGAGGTCGTAGTCGGTGCGGTTGGCGACACCTTCCAGCTCGCCCCACTCACTGCCGCCGAACTGGAAGCGGTACTCGATGTCGGCGGTGCGCTTGGAGTAGTGGGAGAGCTTCTCCTTCGGGTGCTCGTACCACCGCATGTTCTCCTCGCGCAGGCCGAGACCGGTGTACCAGTTCCAGCGCTGCTCCATCCAGTACTCCTGCCACTTCTCGTCCTCGCCCGGCTTGACGAAGAACTCCATCTCCATCTGCTCGAACTCGCGGGTGCGGAAGATGAAGTTGCCCGGCGTGATCTCGTTGCGGAACGACTTGCCCATCTGGGCGATACCGAACGGCGGCTTGCGGCGCGAGGTGGTCTGCACCTGGGAGAAGTTGGTGAAGATGCCCTGGGCGGTCTCGGGGCGCAGGTAGGCGACGGAGCCGGAGTCCTGCGTCGGGCCGAGGTGGGTGGACAGCAGGCCCGAGAACTGCTTGGGCTCGGTGAACTGGCCCTTGTTGCCGCAGTTGGGGCAGTTGACGTCGGCCAGGCCGTTCTCCGGCAGGCGCTTGTGCTTGGCCTCGTAGGCCTCCTCCAGGTGGTCCGCGCGGAACCGCTTGTGGCAGGAGGTGCACTCGGTCAGCGGGTCCGTGAAGGTGGCGACGTGGCCGGAGGCCACCCAGACCTCGGGGGCCAGGATCACGGACGAGTCGATGCCCACGACGTCCTCGCGCGACGTCACCATGTAGCGCCACCACTGACGCTTGAGGTTCTCCTTGAGCTCGACACCCAGGGGTCCGTAGTCCCAAGCGGCGCGCTGGCCGCCGTAGATCTCACTGCAGGGGAATACGAAGCCCCGGCGCTTGCTCAGGCTGACGATGGTGTCGATCTTGTCGGCGGCCACGGTGCTCTCTTCATTACGACGACGAATACTGATGGTGCGGCGCGGAAGCGCCTCGATGAGGGGTGGTGGTCGGGAGACGGGCGGGCGAAGCGAGTTGCTTCCAGCGAATGCTTCAGGTTACCGGCGGGGACGCCCCCTCAATCAAATCGCTCCCCCCTGGCGGCCACCAGACCCCTCCCGTCTCGCTTCTCGGACCACTTGTTGACAACGGTTTCCATATTTGTTGAAAATGAGTGTCATGAACGTACGACGACGCCTCATACCCACCGCTGCGGTCACCGCGGCCACCGCTCTCGGTCTCGGTGCCCTCTCCGGCTGCTCCAGCGACAGCGCGGCGACGGGCAACACGGACAAGTTCGACGTCGTCGCGTCGTTCTACCCGATGGCGTTCCTCGCCGAGCAGATCGGCGGCGACCACGTGAACGTCACCAGTCTGACCGCGCCCGGCCAGGAGCCGCACGACCTGGAGATCAGCACCCAGCAGCGGGCGCAGCTCGAGGAGGCCGACGCGGCGCTCTACCTCAAGGGCCTCCAGCCCGCCATCGACGAGGCCGTCGCGCAGACCGGCATCAAGACGAAGGTCGACGCGGCCACCCTCACCACCCTCGAGGACCACGGCAACACCGAGCACAGCCACGAGGGCGAGGAGGGCCACGCCGAAGAGGAAGGCCACGCCGAAGAGGAAGGCCACGCCGAGGAGGAGGGCCACGCCGAAGAGGAAGGCCACGCCGAGGAGGAGCACGCCCGCGACCCGCACGTCTGGCTGGACCCGGTGAAGTACGCCGAGGTCGCCGAGGGCGTGGGCAAGGCCTTCGAGAAGGCCGACCCGGACCACGCCGACGACTACAAGAAGAACACCGCGGCCCTGGTCAAGAAGCTGAACGGCCTCAACGGCGAGTTCGAGAACGGCCTGAAGAACACCAAGATCAAGGTCTTCTTCACCAACCACGCCGCCTTCGGCTACCTCGCCGAGCGCTACGGCCTCACCCAGGAGGCCATCTCCGGCCTCGACCCCGAGAGCGAGCCCAGCGCCGCCCGGATGAAGGAGCTCCAGCAGGAGGCCAAGGCCGACGGCGTCACCACCGTCTTCTACGAGACACTGGTCTCCGACAAGACCGCGAAGACCCTGGCCCGCGACGCGAACCTGAAGACGGACGTCCTCGACCCGCTCGAGGGCATCACCGACAAGTCCCGCGGCGACGACTACTTCCAGGTGATGGAAGCCAACCTCAAGGCCCTTCAGGCGGCCCTGGGAGCCAAGTGACCGACCCATCGGAGGACGGCATGACCGAGCCCGTCGTATCCCTGCGCGGCGTCCGCGCGGACCTGGGCTCGCGCCCCGTCCTGCGCGGCATCGACCTCACCGTGCACCGCGGTGAGGTCGTCGCGCTGCTCGGCGCGAACGGCTCCGGCAAGTCCACGGCCGTGCGCACCGTCATCGGCCAGGTGCAGCCCGGCGCCGGCGAGATCGAACTGTTCGGCACGGACCGCAGGCGGTTCCGCGACTGGCATCGCGTGGGCTACGTCCCGCAGCGCACCACGGCCGCCGGCGGCGTGCCCGCCACGGTGACCGAGGTGGTCTCCTCCGGCCGCCTGTCCCGGGCCCGCTTCGGCGTGCTGCGCAAGGCCGACCGCGAGGCCGTACGACGCGCCCTGGACCTCGTCGGCATGGCCGACCGGGCCGGGGACTCGGTCGACGCCCTCTCCGGCGGCCAGCACCAGCGCGTCCTGATCGCCCGCGCCCTGGCCTCCGAACCCGAGCTGCTGATCATGGACGAGCCGATGGCCGGCGTCGACCTCACCAGCCAGGAGGTCCTCGCGCACACCCTCACCGAGCAGGTCTCCCGGGGCAGCACCGTGCTGCTCGTGCTGCACGAACTGGGCCCCCTGGAGCCCCTCATCGACCGGGCGGTCGTACTCCGCGACGGCTGCGTCGTCCATGACGGACCGCCCCCGAAGGCCGTCGGGCAGCACGCCCTGCCCGGACACGACCACGTACACCCGCACGCACCCGCGGGCGCCGAACCGATCCGCACGGGACTGCTGAGCTGATGGACCTCCTCGACTACGCCTTCATGCAGCGGGCCCTGCTCGCCGCCGTCCTGGTCGGCATCACCGCCCCCGCGGTGGGGATCTACCTGGTCCAGCGCCGCCAGGCCCTGATGGGCGACGGCATCGGCCACGTGGCCATGACCGGCGTCGGCCTCGGCTTCCTGCTGACCTGGTCCCCGGTGTGGATGGCGACCCTCGTCTCGATCATCGGCGCGGTCCTCATGGAGCTGATCCGCTGGTACGGCAGGACCCACGGCGACGTCGCCCTCGCGATGCTGTTCTACGGCGGCATGGCCGGCGGTGTGATGTTCATCAATCTCGCGCCGACGGGCTCCAACGCCAACCTGACGTCGTACCTCTTCGGCTCCCTGTCGACGGTGTCCGAGTCGGACGTCACGGCGATCTGCGTCCTGGCCTCCTTCGTCGTCCTGGTCACCCTCGGCCTGCGCCGACAGTTGTTCGCGGTCAGCCAGGACGAGGAGTTCGCCCGGGTCACGGGCCTGCCGGTGCGCGCCCTGAACCTGCTGACCGCGATCACCGCGGCCGTCACGGTGACGGTGGCGATGCGCGTGGTCGGCCTGCTGCTGGTCAGCGCGCTGATGGTGGTGCCGGTCGCGGCCGCCCAGCAGATCGGCCGCAGCTTCGCCGCGACCTTCGCGATCGCCGTGGCCATCGGCGTGAGCGTGACGCTCGGCGGCACCGTCACCTCGTACTACCAGGACGTGCCGCCCGGCGCGACGATCGTGCTGCTGACCATCGGCGCGTTCATCGTGCTGACGGCGCTCGCGGCCCCGCTGGCCCGCCGCCGCGCCCGCGCCCGGACCGCCGCGCACGCGTCGGCGGACCCGGCCGAGTGCGCGATTCCGGGCAGCCGTGAGGCAGCCGACGAAGTGGGCGTCTGACCGCCCCCGCCCCGGGCTGGCACAATGGCCCGGGCAAGGCAGACGTGAGGAGGCAACGGTGACGACCGCTGGACCGTCCGTGAAGGGCCGCGCCACCAGGCAGCGTGCCGCCGTGGCGGCGGCCCTGGACGAGGTCGACGAGTTCCGCAGCGCGCAGGAACTGCACGACATGCTCAAGCACAAGGGCGACTCGGTCGGGCTCACCACGGTCTACCGCACCCTGCAGACCCTCGCCGACGCCGGTGAGGTCGACGTCCTGCGCACCGCCGAGGGTGAGTCCGTCTACCGCCGCTGCTCCACCGACGACCATCACCACCACCTGGTGTGCCGCGGCTGCGGCAAGGCCGTCGAGGTCGAAGGCCCGGCCGTGGAGAAGTGGGCCGAGGCCATCGCCATCGAGCACGGCTTCGTGAACGTGGCCCACACGGTGGAGATCTTCGGTACCTGCGCGGACTGCGCGGCTGCCTCCGGCGGCTGAGCCGCTGTTCGCCGTGGGGGGGGAGACCCTCTCCCGGGTGCGGGTCCGTGGTGGCCGGTCGCGCAGTTCCCCGCGCCCCTGAGGGAACTGCGCCACCCTTGCCTGTGAAGCTCTGGTCTGCGGGACTACTCCTGCTTGCCCTCCATCGCCAGCAGTTCCTCGTTCGGGATGGCCCCGCCGAACCGCCGGTCCCGCGAGGCGAACTCCAGGCACGCCCGCCACAGGTCACGCCGGTCGAAGTCCGGCCACAGCACGTCCTGGAAGACCATCTCGGCGTACGCGCTCTGCCAGAGCAGGTAGTTGGAGGTGCGCTGCTCACCGCTCGGGCGCAGGAACAGGTCCACGTCCGGCATGTCCGGGTAGTACAGGTACTTGGCGAAGGTCTTCTCGCTGACCTTCGACGGGTCGAGCCTGCCGCTCCTCACGTCCTCCGCGAGCGACTTGGCCGCGTCCGCGATCTCGGCGCGCCCCCCGTAGTTCATGCAGAAGTACAGGGTCAGCCGGTCGTTGCCCTTGGTCTGCTCCTGGGCGATCTGGAGCTCCTTGGCCACGGACCGCCACAGCTTCGGCATCCGCCCCACCCAGCGCACCCGCACACCCAGCTCGTCCAGCTGGTCCCGGCTCTTGCGGATGAAGTCCCGGTTGAAGTTCATGAGGAAGCGCACCTCGTCGGGCGAGCGCTTCCAGTTCTCGGTGGAGAAGGCGTACAGGGAGATGGCGCCCACGCCCATCTCTATGGCGCCCTGGAGCACGTCCAGCACCCGCTCGGCGCCGACCTTGTGCCCCTCGGTGCGGGGCAGGCCCCGCTCCTTCGCCCACCGCCCGTTGCCGTCCATGACGATCGCCACATGCTGCGGTACGAGCTCCCGGGGGAGCTTCGGCGGCCGCGCGCCGGACGGGTGCGGCTCCGGCGTCGTGTACTCCCGGCGCTGGCGCCCCAGGATCCCGCGTACGGCCATGTGTTTCTCGTCTCCTCGGCTTGCTTGCTTCTCTTACTTCTCGACGTAGCGCAGGGAGCGCAGCCCGCGCTCCATGTGCCAGTGCAGATAGGCGGACACCAGCCCGCTGCCCTCCCGGACGTAGCGCGCCTCGCAGGCGTCCGCGGTCTCCCAGTCTCCCGTAAGCAGGGCGCCGAGGAGTTCCAGGGCCTGGGGCGAGGGTACGACGCTGCCGGGCACCCGGCAGTCCACGCAGACGGCTCCGCCCGACGCGACCGAGAAGAACCGGTTGGGCCCGGGCATCCCGCACTTCGCGCAGTCGCTGAAGGTCGGGGCGTACCCGTTCACGGCGAGGGACCGGAGCAGGAAGGCGTCGAGGACGAGATGCGGCGCGTGCTCCCCCCGGGCGAGGGTCCGCAGCCCGCCGACGAGCAGCAGATACTGCTGCACCGCCGGCTCGCCCTCATGGTCGGTGAACCGCTCGGCGGTCTCCAGCATGGCGGTCCCGGCCGTGTACCGGGCGTAGTCACTCACGATCCCGCCGCCGTACGGCGCGATCGTCTCACTCTGCGTGCACAGCGGCAGCCCCCGCCCGACGAGCTCGCTCCCCTTGGCGAAGAACTGCACGTCGACGTGGGAGAACGGTTCGAGGCGCGCACCGAACTTCGACTTCGTCCGGCGCACGCCCCGGGCCACGGCGCGTACCCGTCCGTGACCGCGTGTGAGCAGCGTGATGATCCGGTCCGCCTCACCCAGCTTCTGGGTGCGCAGCACGATGCCGTCGTCGCGGAACAGACTCATGGCGCCCATTCTCGCAGGATCACCGCGTCAAGGGACCTCGCCCCTGCTGCGTGCGTTGGCGTACGCCGTCGCCGCGTGCAGCCGCTCGGCCGGGGTGGCGTGCCGGACGGCACCGGGGTCGACGTCCCACTCCCTGCCGCCCCCGTACGGCCTCAGCTGCACGTAGGGCCCCTCATGCCCCATGACGATGCCGATCCGTCCGCTGCGGGTGTCCACGACGTACGCGCCGACCGGGGGCTTCATCGCAGCACCGCCGCGAGCCGCCGGGCGGTCTGGACGGAGCACCGGCCCAATTCCACGAGCGGACAGGGTGCTTCCCGCGCAAGACTCACCGGGTCGATCCCCAATGACGGCAAGATAATTCCGGCCTTGGCGAGTTCTGCCCGCAATTCTTTCACCGCATCCTCCGCTTCTTCGACGCAGAGCGCCGAGTGTCGTGCCACCACCGTGCTCCCCTCCCTTTTGCGGTTTCACTCTTCGCATCCCCACGGTGACGCTCCGCCTCTACACTCGGGAAGGGTCTGCGCCCCTACAACTGCGGGGCAGTGCAAAGGGGTTCGGTAATGACCAGCGGTTCTCGGCAGGCGGCGTGGGAGTTCTTCGGCGCGGAGCTCAAGCGACGGAGGGAGGACGCGGGCCTCACCCAGGTGGAGCTGGGCTCCCGGGTATTCGTCTCCGGCGGCTACATCGGCCAGTTCGAACAGGCCATTCGCAAACCACAGCTGGATGTCGCCCATCGCATCGACGGGGTCCTGCAAACCGACGGTATTTTCGAGCGGTTGTGCAGGAAGCTGATTGACGATAAGCGGTATGCGGGGTATTTCGCAGCGGTTGTGGAGCTTGAGAGGCAGGCTGCCGCGATCTGCGAGTTCGAACCGACCGTCGTGCCCGGACTCCTCCAGGCACCGGCATACATGAGAGCCCTCACTCTGGCCACGCACCCATTCGCGGCGGACGAGTTCGTCGAGGAGAGAGTCGCCGCCCGCGTGGAACGCACCCAGATCCTCAATGAGGCTACAAGGCCGGTGTACTGGGTCGTCGTGCACGAAACCGTGCTCCGAGTCCCGGTAGGCGGGCCGGAGGTCACGGCGCAGACCCTCGACCACGTGGCCGACCTCGCGGACGCACGCAAGGTGGTCCTTCAGGTCCTTCCGTTCTCCGCCGGGGCCCCTGCCAACAACGGCTCGCTACGGCTCATGGAGTTCGAGGACGCGCCGCCCGTCGCCTATACAGAGACGTCGTTTTCGGGAACGTTGATCGACGACCCGGCCATGGTGAAGCGTGCACACCGGGCCTACGATCTGCTCAGGGGTGCCGCGCTGTCGCCGGAGGCGTCCCTCGCCCTGGTCCGATCGGCGGCTGAGGACTTCAGACGATGCGCGAGTACGACCTGAACAACGCCTGCTGGAGGAAGAGCAGCTACAGCAACGGCGATGGCGGCAACTGCGTCGAAGTCGCCGACGTAGCGCCGGGGATGGTCCCCGTCCGGGACAGCAAGAGGACCGAAGGCCCCGTGCTCCTGGTCGGGCCGGAGGCCTGGAGGGCGTTCATACGCGGGGTCGGGGACGCCAACTCCCAGGCGTGAGTCCGGCTGCGTGGCCGCCCGGCGATGCGCAATGATCGGGGCGTGGATGCGGGCACGGGGACACAGCAGGCGAGGCCGGACGACCGCACAGGCACCAGCCCGGCATGGGCGATGCGCCCGGCGGAGCTGTCGGACGTCGAGTCGATAGCGGAACTGCGGGCGGTGGTGATGCGCCCGGACCTGCAACGGCTGGGCCGCTACGACGCACACCGCGTCAGGCAGCGCCTGCGGGACGGCTACTCCCCCCAGCACACGCGGATCATCACGGCCCACGGCACGTTCGCGGGCAGCGTGGCACTGCGCCCGTCGGAGGACGCCCACTGGCTGGAGCACTTCTACCTCGCCCCGGAGTTCCAGGGCCAAGGCCTGGGCTCGGCAGTACTCCGCACGCTCCTCGCGAAGACGGACACCAGTGGCGCCCTCGTCCGCCTGAACGTCCTCCAGGGCAGCCCGGCCCGCCGCCTCTACGAGCGGCACGGCTTCACCGTCGAATCGGAGGACCCGGTCGACCTCTTCATGCTGCGCCGGCCGGCCCCCGCTGGCTGACGGTCCGGCAGGGGGTAGACCCCCTGGGGAAACCCGCTTCGCGGCGACGCGACCAAAGGATGAGCCGCCGCGCCAAGCAGAGGCTCATCCCCGGCCGAACCGGCGTACGTACCGCCGCTGCCACGGTGTCTCCACCGCCCGCCGGACGTAATGCCGCCGGACGTACGCCACCGCCTCCTCCCCCGGCACCCCGTCCAGCACCGCCAGGCAGGCCAGGGCCGTGCCCGTGCGGCCTCGGCCGCCTCCGCAGGCGATCTCCACGCGCTCCCCGGCGGCCCGTTCCCACGCGTCGGTCAGCGCCGTACGGGCGGCCTGCCGGTCCGCCGGGAGGCGGAAGTCGGGCCAGCGGATCCAGCCGGACTCCCAGGGGACCTCGGGCGGCTGCCCGCCCAGCAGATACACGCCGTAGGAGGGGGTGGCGGCGGCCGGGTCGAGTGGGTGGCGAAGGCCCCGGCCGCGGATCAGACGGCCGGAGGGCAGCCGCAGGACGCCCGCGTCGCTCTCACTCCACAGGTCAACCATGCCCTCGTCCCCGATCCTCGCCAGACGCCGGCCACCGGCCGCCAGGGGCCCATCCCAGTCGCGTCATCGCGGCCGGGCAACCCGGTTCGCCGACAGCCGAGGCGACCGGCGCGGACGAGATGCCGGGCTTCTCCGCCGCGTCGGCCCCCGCACACCGCTTCCCCTGCCACCATCCTGTCCGGGAGGACGAGTCGGCCCGCGACCTCGTCCACCGATGCGACCCGATGGAGGCTCCATGGCCCTCACGCCGCTGACCGGTGTCATCCCGCCCGTCTGCACGCCCCTGACACCGGACCGCGAGGTGGACGTCCCCTCGTTGCTCAGGCTGGTCGACCATCTGGTGGCGGGCGGGGTGCACGGCCTGTTCGTGCTCGGCTCGACGTCGGAGGCGGCGTATCTGACGGACGGGCAGCGCCGGCTGGTGGTCGAGGCGGTCGCGGGGCATGCGGGCGGGCAGCTCCCGGTGCTGGCCGGGGCGATCGACATGACCACGCGCCGGGTCCTGGACCACGTCGCCTCGGTGACGGCGGCGGGCGCGGACGCGGTCGTCGTCACCGCCCCGTTCTACGCCCGCACCCACCCGGCGGAGATCGCCCGCCACTACCGCACGGTCGCCGCCGCGAGCCCGGTCCCGGTCATCGCCTACGACATCCCCGTCGCCGTCCACACGAAGCTGCCCGCGGACGTGGTCCTGGAACTGGCCGCCGACGGTGTCCTGGCCGGGCTGAAGGACTCCAGCGGCGACCTGGCCGCCTTCCGCCAGGTCGTGACCGGCGTCCGGGAGCACCCGGACATCAGCGGCTTCAGCGTGCTGACCGGCTCCGAGCTGATCGTCGACGCGGCCCTCGCGGTCGGCGCGGACGGCACGGTCCCCGGCCTCGGCAACGTCGACCCGCACGGCTACGTCCGCCTGGACCGTCTGTGCCGCGCCGGGAACCGGGACGAGGCCCGTGCCGAACAGGAGCGGCTGTGCGCCCTGTTCGGCATGGTGACCGTCGGCGATCCGGCCCGGATGGGCCCGGGCTCCTCGGCGATCGGGGCGTTCAAGGCCGCGCTGCACCTGCGGGGTGTGATCGACTGCCCGCAGACGGCGGAGCCGCAGGTGCCGCTGTCGCCGGACGAGGTGGAGCGGGTGGGGAAGTACCTGGCCGCGGCAGGGCTGCTCTAGGCCACGGCCGGGGCAGGTGGCGGTGCGTCAGACGTTCCCCGGTGTCACGAGCCCCGACTCGTACGCCACGATGACCAGCTGCGCCCGGTCCCGTGCCGCCAGCTTGCCCATGATGCGGCTGACGTGGGTCTTCGCGGTCAGCGGGCTCAGGCCCAAGGTGTCCGCGATCTCCGTGTTGTTGAGGCCGCGCGCGACCAGCGCGAGCACCTCCCGCTCCCGGCCCGACAGGCACTCCGGTCCGCCGGACGCCGGTGCCGAGGGGCTGCGCAGGAACCGCTCGATCAGCCGTGCCGTGGGCCCGGGCGACAGCAGGGACTCACCGGCCGCGACCGTGCGGATGGCGTCCAGGAGTTCGGCCGGCCGGGTGTCCTTGACGAGGAACCCGGAGGCGCCGGCCCGCAGCGCGTCGACGATGTTCTCGTCGGTGTCGTACGTGGTGAGGACCAGCACGCGGACGCCCGCGAGGTCCTCGTCGGCCGCGATGAGCCGGGTCGCCTCGATGCCGTCCAGGTCGGGCATGCGGATGTCCATCACCACGAGGTCGGCGCGCTCGCTGCGGGCCAGTTCCACCGCCTGCCGGCCGGTGGCGGCCTGGCCGACGACCGTCATGTCCCGGGCCGTTCCCACGAGCATCACGAACGCCTCCCGCACCAGGGTCTGGTCGTCCGCGAGCAGCACCCGTACGGTCATCCGGCCCTCTCCCCCGTCGTGGCCAGCGGCAGCACCGCGGTCACCTCGAACCCGCCTTTGGAACGCGGTCCGGCGTCGAGTGTGCCACCCACGCTGCGGGCCCGCTCCCGCATCCCGACGAGCCCGAAGCCCGGGGTGCCGCCCGGGGCCGGTCCGCTGCCGTCGTCGCTGACCGTCAGGTGCAGGGCGCCCTGCCGCTCGTCCAGTTCGACGCGGACGGCCGGTTCGGGTCCCGCGTGCCGTACGGCGTTCGTCAGGGCCTCCTGGACGATCCGGTAGGCGGCGGCGCCCACGGCGGGCGGTGCCTGCCGTATCCGCACGGTCTGCTCGACCCGGGCACCGGCGAGGCGGGCGGCCTCCGCCAGGCCGGGCAGTCCGTCCAGGCCGGGCAGCGGGCCGCGGGTGTCCGGGGCGTCGTGGCCGCGCAGCACCTCCAGCGTCGTACGGAGTTCGCCACGCGCGCTGCGGCAGGTCCCGGCGATGTCGTCGAGGGCCTTGGCGACCGTCTCCCGGTCGAGCCGCTCGGGGTCGGCGGACAGCACATGGGCTGCGACGGAGGTCTGCACGCCGATCAGGGTGATGCTGTGGGCCAGCAGGTCGTGCAGGTCCCGGGCGATGCGCAGCCGCTCCTCGGCGACCCGCCGCCGGGCCTCCTCCTCGCGGGTGCGTTCGGCACGTTCGGCACGCTCCACGATGGAGGCGACGTACTGGCGGTAGAAGCGCACGTCGACCCCGCAGAACAGCACGGCGACGACCCACCCGGACGCCTTCAGCAGCCCCAGCGCCTCCTGGGCGCTGATGGTGAGCATCACGCTCACCGCCAAGGCGATGACGCCGATGCCGACCAGGACGGTGCGCAGCGGCCGGCCGGTGACGGCGACGGTGTAGAGGGCGACGTAGGCGGCCTGGGTGGCGGCCGTGTGCGTGTAGTCGAGGAAGTGGTAGGGGAAGACACAGGCGATCACGGCGACCAGGACGAGCACCGGACGGCGGCGGCGCCACACCAGCGGCACGTGGGAGACGAGCAGCAGGCCCCAGCCGAGCGCGTCGGGCCTGCGGCCGTCGTCGACCAGGAGCGCGAGGACGGCGGAGAAGCCGGCGACGAGGAAGGCGAGGACCGTGTCGTTGCGGAGGGCGTGCGGGGCCGTCATCGGATCGCGGTTGATCGCGGCCATGATCCGCTCCGCGGGACGCGACCAGGTCGCCGTCGTGGTGGTGGGTGGCTGCACAGGTGTCATCCTCGGCGAGGAAGGCGTCCCTCCGGGAGGGGAGGGACGCCGTCGGTCGGTCAGGGGGCGTTCGCGGCCACGGGCTTCCGCTCCGGCGGCGGGGTTGTCCGCTCCGGCGCGCGGGAGAGCCTGCCCGGCCACCACATCCGCCGCTTGAGCAGCACACTCGCCGTGGTCACCAGGTACGTACGCACCAGGAAGGTGTCCAGCAGCACCCCCACCGCGATGACGAACCCGAGTTCCACCAGCCCCACCATCGGCAGCGTCGTCAGCACCGCGAACGTCGCCGCGAGCACCACTCCCGCCGAGGCGATGACCCCGCCGGTCGTCCGCAGGGCGGTGAGCGCCGCGGCCTCCGGCTCGGCCCCTCGTACGGACTCCTCCCGCATCCGGTGCATCAGGAAGATCCCGTAGTCCACCCCGAGGGCGACCAGGAACACGAAGGACAGCAGCCCCAGCCCGGGATCCGTGCCGCCGAAGCCGAGCACCGGCTCGAACACCAGCCCTCCGATGCCGAGCGCCGCTCCCCACACCGCGACCACCGCCGCCAGCAGCAGCAACGGCGCGACGAGACTGCGCAACAGCCCGACCAGGATGAGGAACACGGCGGCCAGTACCAGCGGCACGATCACCTTCCGGTCCCGTGCCTCGCTCTCGGCCAGGTCGATCTGCTGTGCGCTGGGCCCGCCGACGTACGCGCCCTCCGGGTCGACCCCGGCTCGCAGCGCCTCGATGGTGCGGGTCTCGGCCGGGGTCTCCGGGGCCGCCGTGGTGAAGACGGCGATCTCGGTCCACCCCGCCCCGCTCCGGCCGGGAACCACCTCGGCGACCCCCTCGGTGGCCCGGGCCCGCTCACCCACCGCCTCGGCCCGCTCCCCGGGCGCGATGACAGTCACGGGCCGGCTGCTGCGCTCGGGATACGCCTGTGCCAGCGTCTGCATGGCGGTGATGGACTCGGGCCGGTCGGTGAAGGAGTCCTCCTGCTTGATGGACCCGGACAGATTCAGCGTGCCGAGCGCGAGCGCTCCGAGCAGAACGCCCCCTCCGACGAGCACGGTGACGGGCCGCCGCGTCGCCGAGGTGCCCATCGCGGCGAACAGCGACCGCCGGGCCTTCGGCTCGCTCCCGAACGCCGGGATCAGCGGCCAGAACACCCGCCGTCCCAGCAGCACCAGGACGGCCGGCAGCAGGGTGGTCATGGCGACCAGCGCGGCGAGCACCCCGATCGTGCCGACCGGTCCCATGCCGCTGCTGCTGTTGAGGTCCGCGGCGAGCAGGCACAGCAGCCCGGCCGCGACGGTCCCCGAGGAGGCGAGGATCGCCGGCCCGCAGCCGCGCAGGGCGGTGCGCATGGCGTCGTACGGCCGCTCGTGGCGCCGCAGTTCCTCGCGGTAGCGGGAGATGAGGAGCAGCGCGTAGTCGGTGCCGGCGCCGAGGACGAGCACGGTCATCACGCCGCCGCTCTGGCCGGTGACGGTGACGTCGAACAGTTCGTGCAGCCCGTACCCGGCGGCCATCGCCACGGCGGCGGCGACCCCCGCCACGGCGAGCGGCACCAGCCACAGGAAGGGACTGCGGTAGATGAGGACGAGCAGCACGGTGACGACGCCGAGGGTGGCGAGCAGCAGTGTGGCGTCGAGCGTCTCGAACACCTTGTTCATGTCGGTGTTCAGCGCACCGGGCCCGCCGACCTCGACGCTCAGCCCGTCGCCGCCCCCGGCGATGTCCCGCACCCCGTCGACGAAGGCGTCCCGGGCCTTCTCGTCCTGGCCCGGCTGGGTGCTGCTGACCGGGTACATCAGGGTGGAGCCGTCCTTCGACGGGATGCCCCGCGGCTCTCCCGTGAGGTCGTAGGCGCCGCTCACTTCGGTGATCTGCTCGTCGGCGGTGCGCCGGTCGGCGTCGGTCAGGCCACCGTCCCGGTGGTAGACGAGCACCAGGTCGGTCGCCTCACCGCCCGGCAACTCGTCCTGGATACGCGCCACCTGGGTCGAGTCGGCGCTGTCGGGCAGGTAGTCGACGGCGCGGTTCTGCTGGATGCCGGCGAACTTGCCGGCGAGCGGCCCGACCAGCACGAGCGCGGCGAGCCACAGCCCGACCACCACCCAGGGCACGGCCCGCTTCCGCCCGGTACGCGTCCTTACGGCCCCCATGAGTCCGGCTCCCTCCGGTCGGGTGTCTGGATCGGTCTCCAGACTCCCGCCGGGCGGGTACCGGTTCGTCGGGCGTGAGGTCGAGTCGGGGCCTACTGCGGGGGGCGGTCCGGTCCGCGTGTTACTCCCCGGGGAGTAACACGCGGGGCTCTACGAAGGGGTGCGCGCGGCCGCCGCCAGCAGCCGTGTCACGTCGTCGGAGCAGATCGTGAGCGCCGCACCCACCGTGGCGAGGACGTCCCGCTCGGCCGGGGTGTACGGCCCGTCCGCGAGGGCGATGCGCGCGCCCTGGAGCAGGATCGACTCGCGGCCGACGGTGGCGAGGTGCGGGGCGAGCGGGTCCAGGGCCTCGTGGAGCTCTATGGCCAGCCCGGCGCCGCAGGGTTCGCCGGTGATGCGGCCGGTGTCCGCCTCCAGGGCCTCGACGAGGGCGGCCAGCTGCTCCTCGGTGCAGTCGTCGAAGCCGGCCGCGCGCACGGCGAGCACGGCGGACTCCAGGGCCGTACGGGACCCGGCGCCGCCCGCTGCCAGCACGGCGAGGGCGACGGTGTGCACGGCGTCGCGGAGCATCGCGTAGAAGCGGGTGGTCGTCGGATGGTCGAGGGCGTCGGTGCCGAAGTGGCGGCGGCAGGCGGCGCACTCCACGACCGGGCCGGTCTCGCCGCGCGGCAGCACGGGGAGGCCGAGCAGAGTGAAGCGGCGCTGTCCGGTCAGCCGCTGGTAGTTGCGGTCGCCGCCGCAGCCGGGGCAGAAGAACTCCCCGTCACCGGCGGCCGTCCACGCGATACGGGTGCCCAGGATGCGCGAAAGCCTGGCGGCATGGCCGTTTCGTCCCCGTCCTGGCAGCACGTCGCACCTCCGTCACGGCGCACGGCAGCGTCGCCGCGCTTGCGTGATGTTAGCCACATCCACGACGAGGAGTCAGCACCCCGGAGGAGACCTTTCCGTGACCCTCACAGGGATTGGCCGGTATGTGACGGGGCTCCGCCCGCCGGACCACGGCGGACGGAGCCCCTTCGGCGTCCCTGGGCGGCCTCCGGCCGCGGACCCGTTCGGCTGGTCAGCGAGCCGCGCGGTTGACGGCCGAGACGACCGCCTTCAGCGAGGCCCGCGTCGTGTTCGCGTCGATTCCGATCCCCCACAGGATCTTGTCGTCGATCGCGCATTCGATGTAGGAGGCGGCCTGCGCGGAGGCGCCCTCGCTCATCGTGTGCTCCTGGTAGTCCAGCAGGCGTACGTCGATGCCGACGGACTGCAGGGCGTCGAAGAAGGCCGAGATCGGACCGTTGCCGGAACCGGTCAGGACGGTGTCCTGGCCGTCGACGGTGGCCTCCACCTTCAGCGTGTCCACGCCGTCGGTGTCGGTCGTCGACTGGTTGTTCTTGACCTGGATACGGCCCCAGGGGTTCTCGGGGTTGGGCAGGTACTCGTCCCGGAAGACCGACCAGATGTCCTTCGGCGTGACCTCGCCGCCCTCGGCGTCCGTCTTGGCCTGGATGAGCTTGGAGAACTCGATCTGCATCCGGCGGGGCAGGTCCAGCTTGTGGTCGTTCTTCAGGACGTAGGCGATACCGCCCTTGCCGGACTGCGAGTTGACCCGGATGACCGCCTCGTAGGAGCGGCCGACGTCCTTGGGGTCGATCGGCAGGTAGGGGACGGCCCACTCGATGTCGTCGACGGTGACGCCCTTGGCGGCCGCCTCGGCCTCCATCGTGTCGAAGCCCTTCTTGATGGCGTCCTGGTGGGAGCCGGAGAAGGACGTGTAGACCAGGTCGCCCACGTAGGGGTGGCGGGGGTGGACGTCCATCTGGTTGCAGTACTCCCACGTACGACGGATCTCGTCGATGTCGGAGAAGTCGATCTGCGGGTCGACGCCCTGGGAGAAGAGGTTCATGCCCAGGGTGACCAGGTCGACGTTGCCGGTGCGCTCGCCCTGGCCGAACAGGCAGCCCTCGACGCGGTCGGCGCCGGCCATCAGGGCCAGCTCGGCGGCGGCGACGGCGGTGCCGCGGTCGTTGTGCGGGTGGACCGACAGGCAGACGTGCTCGCGGCGGGACAGGTTGCGGCCCATCCACTCGAAGCGGTCGGCGTGCGTGGAGGGCGTGGAACGCTCGACGGTGGCGGGCAGGTTGAGGATGATCTCGCGGCCCGGGCCCGGCTGGTAGACGTCCATCACCGCCTCGCAGACCTCCAGCGCGAAGTCCAGCTCGGTGTCGGTGAAGATCTCGGGGCTGTACTGGTAGCCGAACTCGGTCTCCGGACCCAGCAGCTTCTCCGCGTACTCCATCACCAGCCGCGTGCCGTCCACGGCGATCTGCTTGATGTCGTCCTTGGAGCCGCGGAAGACGACCCGGCGGAAGACCGGCGCGGTGGCGTTGTACAGGTGGACCGTCGCGCGCTTGGCGCCCTTCAGGGACTCCACCGTGCGCTCGATCAGGTCCTCGCGGGCCTGGGTCAGTACGGAGATGGTGACGTCGTCGGGGATGGCCCCGGGCTCTTCGATGATCGACCGTACGAAGTCGAAGTCGGTCTGGCCGGAGGCGGGGAAGCCGACCTCGATCTCCTTGTAGCCCATCTTGACCAACAGGTCGAACATCGCGCGCTTGCGGGCGGGCGACATGGGGTCGATCAGAGCCTGGTTGCCGTCACGCAGGTCGGTGGAGAGCCAGCGGGGGGCGGTGGTGACGCGGTTCTGCGGCCAGGTGCGGTCCGGGATGTCGACCTGCTCGTAGCGGCCGTACTTGTGGATCGGCATGGAACTGGGCTGCTGGCGGTTCGCCATGATGCGGGGGCTCCTCAGGGGGTGTCCGGAAGGACGGCCGACGACGCAGCACCAAGCTCCGCGGGGAGGGAGTCGGCCTCGACTACAGGCCCTCGCCGCGGCAGCTAAGGAGAAGCAGCCCGAAACGCATGATGCGCAGCATGCTAGCCGAGCCTCTCCCGGCGCGTGGGGTCGTATCAGTATGCGGGACCCGGCGCGCATACGGGACAAAAAGTGCGCTATACCACTTCACCACGGAGCGTGAAGGGCCTTGTCCCTGTATTTCACCAATCATGGTGGCGGCTGGTGACAGCTTCGTCACGTAGTGCAAGGGTGCCGGGCATGACGACCCACGGGGGCTTCGAGCCCGTCTTCTGCACCATCGTTCCGCCGCACGTCCTCGACCGGCTCGCCCAGGCCGAGGACCCCGCGCTCGCCGGCCCCGCCCGCCGCACCCTGCAGCGCGACGCCTACGAGCGCACCCAGCGCCGCCTCACCACGGTCCTCGGCGCGGACGCCGCCCCCGGGGTCGCCGACGGCAGGCCGCAGCGCACCATCCACGACGCCCGGCACGGCACCGGCCTGCCCGGCCACCAGGTCCGCGGCGAGGGCGACAAGCCCGGCAAGGACGCCACCGTCAACCGCGCCTACGCGGGGCTCGGCGCCACCTTCGAGCTGTTCCTGCGGGCCTACCGGCGCGACTCCATCGACGGCGACGGTCTGCCGCTGAACGCGACCGTGCACTACGACCGCGACTACAACAACGCGTTCTGGAACGGCGAGCAGATGGTGTTCGGCGACGGGGACGGAGAGATCTTCCTCGACTTCACCATCCCGATCGACGTCATCGGCCACGAACTCGCCCACGGCGTCACCCAGTACGCGGCGAACCTCACCTACTTCGGCCAGCCGGGCGCGCTCAACGAGTCCCTGTCGGACGTCTTCGGCGCGCTGATCAAGCAGTACACGCTCGGCCAGACCGCCGCCGAGGCCGACTGGCTGATCGGCGCGGGCCTGCTCGCCCCGCGGGTGACGGGCGTGGCACTGCGCTCGATGAAGGAGCCGGGCACGGCGTACGACGACGACGTGCTCGGCAAGGACCCGCAGCCGGCGACGATGGACGACTTCGTCCGCACCGGCCGCGACAACGGCGGTGTCCACATCAACTCGGGCATCCCGAACCACGCCTTCTACCTCGCGGCCACGGCCCTCGGCGGCCACGCCTGGGAGCGAGCCGGGCAGGTCTGGTACGACGTCCTCACGAGCGGTCGCCTGAAGCAGCAGGCCATGTTCACCGACTTCGCCTCGCTCACCGTCAGGGCGGCACGGGAGCGGTTCGGCGACGGGGAGGAGCTGGACGCCGTGGCGAAGGCCTGGGAGCAGGTCGGGGTGCGGACCCCGTAGTTCCGTACTAGACAGGTGCTATGCGTATTCAGGTGAGGCGCACGGGCGGGTTCGCCGGCATCGAGCGGCATGCCGAGGTGGACACCTCGGGCCGGGCCGATGCCTCCGCGTGGCAGGCGCTGGCCGAGCGGGCCGTCGCCGCCGGGCGGAGCACGCCGCCGATCGGGGTCCCGGACGGGTTCAGCTACCAGATCACCGTGGACGGCGAGACCGTGTACGCGGCCGACCCGCGGCTGACGGACGACCAGCGGAAGCTGATCTCGCGGGTGCTGAAGGAAGGTGCTTGACGTGCTCCCTGGCCTAAAGGACCCCGTTGCTGATCTCTCATTTCGAGGTGTGAGTGAGGAGGCGGCATAGGTGGGTGGTGCGGGTGCGTTCGGGGCGGTGGCCTTGCTGCCAGG
>NZ_JBVIPD010000010.1:78075-297346 GCF_055578235.1 Streptomyces sp. NPDC033136 | reverse complement strand
CACGCTCGCGCAGTTCGTCGGGGTACTTACGGGGAGCAGCCATGATCGGCATCCTTCCGGGTCTTCGATGTCTCCATCAAACCCGGGGCGGTTCACAACTGCTACCACGCCTACCCGGCGCACGCGGCCTTCGGCGGCTACAAGAAGTCCGGCATCGGCCGCGAGAACCACAAGATGATGCTGGACCACTACCAGCAGACGAAGAACATTCTTTGTTCTTACAGCCCTCAGAAACTCGGCTTCTTCTAGAGCCTCAAGTGGGTTGCCTGGGGGCACTGTTGCCCTCCAGGCAACCCGGCACGACAAGCACGCTCAGCGACTGTACCGCGCAGCTTCGACCCCACCCGGTCATTGGGATAGGTACAGCGGGCCTCGGCCAGCGGCTGCAACGCAGAATCGCTGTGGGCGGAACACCCTCATCGAGGACCCCCACTCGCCCGGAGGTCTGGCTCGAGGGCCGGTGACTCACCGGTCGAGACCGCGAGACCACGAGACCGCGAGACCGCCGGCGCGCCCGGCACACGGCGCCCGTGCCCGCCGCTCTGCCTCATCACCTATGGGGCACCCGGAAGGGCTCACTGATGAGTGGTCCGTCGGGGCCCGGGAAAGAACCGGTTGGTGACGCGCTGATAGCGGATGTAGTCGGGGCGTCGTTGCCGGCTGAAATACTCGGCGGGAACGGCGCCGGTGTAGTGCACGAGCATGTGGTACGTGGTCCAGGAAATCCAGGCCAGGGCGAGGGCCGTGAGCAGGCCGAAGACAATGTAATGGTGTGGCCAGCGGTCGATCAGCACGGGCAGCGACAACAGGATGAGACTGTTCCACTGCATCCACTGACCGAAGTAGTTGGGGTGACGGCTGTAGCGCCACAGCCCGATGTCGCAGGTGCGGCGCACACCGTCTCGTCGGGTGCGGTCGGCGAAACGGGCCTTCTGCAGGTCCGCCACCGATTCGAACACCCAGAACACCGCCCACAGCGCGATCGCCGCGACACTCACTGCATCGAGGCCGGCCGGGCGCACGGTGGCGAGCGCGGCCGGGACCGCGAGCACAGCGATGTTGGCGCCGCACTGGACCATGATCTCGACCTGGAGTGACGCCTTCTCGTTGCGGAACCCGTCTCGCTCCCAGCGGCGCCGCTGGTACCGGTACCGCGGCAACTCGCCGGGCAACCGCTTGAACACCATGAACCGCAGCGCCCAGGCGCCCATACGCATGCCCATCAGCAGGTAGATCACCGCAGTCGCGACAGCCGCAGGCGAATCCAGGCCGCCGAACGCCAGGATCTGCACCCCGATCAGGGCCAGGCCCCACGGCCAGGCCACATCCACGTAGGACATGAACCCGGTGCGGTGGGCCGGCAGACCCGCACCCACGACGAAGACGGCCAGTTGCACTAGCAGGTTGCAAACCATGAACGCCGTGAGGTCGCCCTGAAATGCAAGGGCCGCGAACATCACGACGTAGATCGCGAACGGCAATGTCCGCCTCACTGTGGCCACGGTTACTCCCTACAAAGGTGAGACATTAATGCGCATGTGTCTCGGCGAGATGTAGTGAGACACTAGGGCGGTGATGTCTCAGATGCAAGAGGTTCCGCCTCCGCTGCCCCCGGACGAGCCGGTGCTGCGCGCCGCGGTCGCGATGTTCCTGCGGGACGGCTGGATCGACGCACGGGCGCTGGCTGCCGAGGCCGGCATCGGCCGCGCCACCCTGTACCGGCGCTACGGCGACCGCGACCGCCTGATCGGCGAGGCGATCTGGGCGATCGCCACAACCGAGTTCGCTCAGATCTACCCCCGGAGCCGCGGCCGGGGCGCCGACAAGGTCGCCGACCTCGTTCACGCCATGCTGTCCACCAGCGCACAACTGCCGGCCATGCGTCGGTTCGTCGCCGAGCACCCCGACACCGCACTACGGGTGATGACCTCGCGTGACGGCGTCATCCAAGACCGCATAGTCGAGACCGTCAGCCGGCTCATCCAGTCCGAGATCGGCGAACCCGACGACATCGACGCCCCGACCCTCGCCTACGCCGTCGTCCGGGTCGCCGAGTCCTTCTACTACCGCGAGCTCCTCACCGGGCAGCCCACCGACATCAGCGCCGCCACCACCATCATCCGCAGGCTCCTGCGCTGACCGGCCGACCTGACGCTCGACCACGTGTGCGCTGTCGAGGCCAGACGTGATTCGGACGGACCGGAAGTGCCCGCCACGTGTGGGCGCGGTGGCAGGACCACGAAGCCATGGATCGTCCACTCCTCCCGTTGCCCGTGACCACAGGGGCTGTGAGACGTTCAGCTCTGGCCCGCATCGGTGGTGACACCGGGTGGCCGTCCTTGACCATGAGCTCGTGATGGATGTCAACTCCCGTGTCAGTACGGTGCTTCCCGGGCCGTCGATGCTGGTCGTCGAGGACGCGGTGGACGGTGGCGACGCGGTGATGGTCACGGCTCGTACGCGGGATGCGGCGGTGCCGTGTCCGATGTGCCGGACGCCGACGGGGAAGGTGCAGGGGTATCACCGCCGGACGGTGACGGACATGCCGGTCGACGGCCGCCCGGTCGTCGACCACCTGCGGACACGGCGGCTGGTCTGTCCGGCCCCGGGCTGCCGGAGGCAGACCTTCCGCGAGCAGATTCCCGGACTGCTGGAGGGCCGTCAGCGCCGCACGGTGCGGCTTGCCTGGCAGATATTCCAGCCCTCTCGGCGGCTGTCAGGGCGCCATCTCGTACGCCCCGGACAGTGCCTCCACACGCTCCCAGACGTGCCTCGAACGCGCTTCGTCGATGACGGGACGCCGGACGGCACCGAGGGCCCAGCGCTGCTGATCCACGGTGGCGGAGTCCTTGCCATGCAGGTCGACTGCGAAGGCGGAGAAGTCGCGGACGAGGACGGAGAACAGCTCGTCGAGCACCTCCTCGTCGAGGTCCGTCAGACGGGCCTGCTCCAGGATCAGCTGGCCGTGCACCACCAGCGCGAACAGCTGGCCGACGGCGAGAAGGAGATCGAGGTCGCGGCTCTGCTCCTCGTCGGGGGCTGCGGTGGCGACGAACTCGCACAGGGCGTCGGCCTGCTCCCGGAAGCGGGCGACGTTCGGCACCCCGGCGTATGCGTCGTAGGCGGGGCGCCAGTCGTGGAAGCGCACGGAGCCAAGGCCACGGGCCGGTCCCTGCTCGAAGAGGAACGTGTCGTCGGCCGCGTCGAGGCGGGTCGGCACGGCCGGGAACTCGGCCGAATTCAGGAGGTGGTTGCGCATGAACTTGAGGATCAGCGCGAGGTTGACGTGCACCGTGCCCTCGAGCTTGGGCAGTCCTCGGATCTCGACGGCGGCCTGTGCGAAGTAGGTGTCCTTCTCGAAGCCCTTGGCGGCGATCACGTCCCACATCAGGTCGATGACCTTCTCGCCTTCCGTGGTCACCTTCATCTTCGTCATCGGATTGAACAGCAGATAGCGGCGGTCGTCCGAAGAGGCAGAGCGGAAGTAGTCGACGGCCCGGTCGCTGAACAACTTCATGCCGACGAGGCGGACGTACGCGTCGGCCAGCTCGCGGCGCACGTGCGGGAAGGCGGTGACGGGGCGGCCGTACAGGATCCGATGCTGCGCATGGGTCACCGCCTCGTACATCGCATGCTCGCAGATGCCGATCGAGGCGGTGCAGAGATTGAACTTGCCGACGTTGACGGTGTTGAGGGCGGCGTCGAAGGCGGCGCGGCCCGAGTGCAGGACGTCGTCCGGCCCCACCGGGTAGTCCTCGAGACGGAACTCGCTGACGTACTTCGAGGAGTCGACGACGTTCTTCACGAGGTGATAGGCCGGGTGGCGGCTGTCGGCGGCGAAGAAGACGTAGCCGTCGGGACCCTCGATGTCGGCGCGTCGGCCGAAGACCGAGACGAGCCCGGCGGCATTGCCGTTGCCGATGTAGTACTTGGAGCCCGTCGCCCTGAAGCCGCCGTTGCCGTCCGGCGTCAGCAGCATGTCGGTGGAGTAGATGTCGGCGCCATGAGTCTTCTCGGAGAGACCGAAGGCGAACACCTCACCCTGGGCGAGGAGTTCCGCCGCGCGGGTACGCGCTGCGGTGTTGTCGCTCTGCCAGACCGGTCCGAGACCGAGGATGGTCACCTGCCATGCGTACCAGTAGTCGAGACCGTAGAACCCGAAGATCTCGTTGAGGGCGGCGATTCGGGCCGTGTCCCAGCGCTGGTCCTTGTGTCCGGCGGCAGACGCCGGGGTGAGGAAGGTGGCGAACAGCCCTTCCTTGGCAGCGAACGCGAGGAAGTCGGCCAGCCAGGCACGGGACCGGTAGTCCTCGATGAGCCTGCGCTTGCCGCGGTCCTCGAACCAGTCGACGGTGGCACGCAGCAACCTGCGGGTCTCGGGGTCGAACTGCGCCGGGTCGTACGTACGGGGGTTGAAGAGGAGGGGGTCGGCCATGGAGGTCCGCCTTCCGAGGGTTGAGGGTGGAGGGTTCACGACTGCAGGTCGCGGTGCGCGGGGCGCGGTGTCCGGCGCTTCAGGCGTGCGGGGGTGACGTGCCGAGCCGGCGGAGAGTGGCGAGTACGTCGTCGAGCCAGGCGATCGTCATCCGCTCGTACGCGATGCCGCCGCGCAGCACGACATGCTGCAGCTCCTGGCCGGCGTCGAGCGGGGTGGGCGCCGCCGGGCCGGTGAAGTCGCGCAGTTCCCCGGCCACATAGTGTGCGAGCCGGTCGCTGTGCACCTGGCGGTGCCGTTCGACCTCACGGATCAGCACGGACGGGTCGTCGAAGGCCGCGCCGCGGATCTTCACCGCGAGTTCGTGCCGGATGCTCTCGGGTTCGATCGGTTCGTGCAGCCACTGAGAGAGGGCGGCGCGGCCGGGGCCCACGACGGAGTACTCCTTCTTGTCCGGTCGGCTCTGCTGCGACAGCTCACGGACGGCGAGCAGGCCCCCGCTCTCCATGCGCTTGAGAACGCGGTAGATCTGCTGGTGCGTGGCGGTCCAGAAGTATCCGATGGACCGCTCGAACCGCCGGGCCAGCTCATAGCCGGAGCCCGGCTTCTCCAGCAGGGAGACGAGGATCGCGTGCTCGAGGGCCATACCCAGATCCTTCTATGCAACTCGTTGCATAGCCAAGGGGTGCTGCCCAGGTGAGACAGGGCTCACGCGGGTCGGCGGTGGACGGCTCTCTCATCACGCCCGAGCGGATCAGCTTCCCCTCGACCGCCTCACCGGTAGGTCCGGCCGCCCGCCACCACACCGCGCATGCCTCTGCGCCCTCACCACCGCGGCCTCCGCGGCTGACCTGTTGGGAAGCGTTCTCCACCACGCGTACCCGGTGATTGTTCTTACAGCCCTCAGAAACTCGGCTTCTTCTAGAGCGGGCGGGGTGGTCGGCCGGGGCTGTCCACGAACCGCACACCCCTCCCACGGCCTGTTCGCCGGCCGTTGACCGGTCCGAAGGCGTGGGAGCTCTCCTGAAAGGCCCTCTCCGTCCCTCGATCCGGGATACACGTCGACGGAGTGGAGCCAGGATGATCCTGGCTCCACTCCGTGGTGCGGGCTTGTCACTGGAACTGTGCGAAGAACCTAGGTGGTGGTGATGTGCGTTCGGCTACCGGGCGCGGGCTCGCGCGGGCTTTGGGGGGCGTGTGTGGCAGGTCCCCTCAGGTGCGGGTCCAGCGTTGGTTACTGCCGTTCGAGCAGGAGTAGAGCTGAATCAGGGTGCCGTTGGCGGTGCCGCCCGCGACAGCGTCGAGGCAGAGGCCGGACTGGACGCCGACGATGGATCCGTCGGAGTTGAGGCGCCATTTCTGGTTGTCGCCGCCCCAGCAGCTGTAGATCTGGACCTTGGTGCCGTTGCCGGTGCCGGCGGCGTCCAGGCACTTGCTGCCGTAGACCCTGAGCTCGCCGGCGGCGGTGTACGTCCACTGCTGGTTGGTGCCGTTGTGACAGTCCCACAGGTGGAGCTGGGTGCCGTCGGTGGTACTGGTGCCGGGCACGTCCAGGCAGCGGCCCGAACCGACGCCCTTGATCGGTCCGGAATCCGAAGGGGGCGTGGAGGAGCCGCCGTTGAGCGCGTTGAGGACGGCGGTGTAGGCGGGCTTCTTGCTGCCGTCGCCGTTGAACAGCAGCGGCGTGTGCTCCGGTCGCCAGGAGTCGCTGTCGCGCACACCCCAGACGGTGATGCCGAGGCAGCGCGGGACGGCCAGACAGTCGTTGGTCACGTTGGCGAAGGTCGTGGCCGGGGCGCCCTGGATGTCGAGTTCGGTGATGGCCACGTCGACGCCGAGGGCGGCGAAGTTCTGCAGGGTGGTGCGGAAGTTGCTGTGGTAGGGGCTGCCGCTGTTGAAGTGCGACTGGAAGCCGACGCAGTCGATCGGCACGCCGCGCTGCTTGAAGTCCCGGACCATGGCGTACATGGCCTGGGTTTTGGCCCAGGTCCAGTTCTCGACGTTGTAGTCGTTGTAGCAGAGCTTGGCTGCCGGGTCGGCGGCGCGCGCGGTGCGGAAGGCGACCTCGATCCAGTCGTTGCCGGTGCGTTGCAGGTTGGAGTCGCGCCGGGCTCCGGAACTGCCGTCGGCGAAGGCCTCGTTCACGACGTCCCACTGGGTGATCTTGCCCTTGTAGTGGGCCATCACGCCCTTGATGTGGTCGATCATCGCCTGGCGCAGCGTGCTGCCGCTGAGGCTCTGCATCCAGCCGGGCTGCTGGGAGTGCCAGGCCAGGGTGTGGCCGCGCACCTGCTTGCCGTTCTGCACCGCCCAGTTGTAGACGCGGTCGCCGGCGGTGAAGTTGAACTGGCCCCGCTGCGGTTCGGTGGCGTCGATCTTCATCTCGTTCTCGGCCGTCACCGAGTTGAACTCACGGCCCGCGATCGTCGTGTACGCCGAGTCGCCGAGCCTGCCCGAGGCGATGGCGGTGCCGAAGTAGCGGCCGCTCTGCGCCGCCGCGGCGCCGAGCGTGTTCTCGGCGGCGTGTGCGGTCGGCGGCGGGGTCAGTGCGGTGACGACCCCGAGGACGCCGACGACCAGCGCCAACAGCAGGCCGCGGATCTTCCGGCGGACAACGGGTCTGGGAAGGGCATACGAGCCCATAACTGTGCCTCCAAGGTAGAGATCATGGAAGGACTGAAGCGCAGGGGAACGCGTCGCCCGCGCCCACTCGGCAGACGGACGGGGCGGGCCGGAAGCCGGGCAGATTCGGAATCACCGGACACCGCGGTCATGGGACCGGGACGATCTCGACCGGCACGGACGGCACCCGCTCGGCCGTTGGGTGACGTACGGCGGGCGGCGGTGTTTCGACACAGGCATGGAGTACTCCATCGCGGCTCAGCCGGGGGACCACCACGCGGCGTCGCGCACCTCTCCGATTGCGCGATGAGCCAGGATGCGCTGGTGCGAACCTCACCGGAACGTGACGGGGTGGCGCCGGTGCTTCGGTGTGCGGATCCGTCGTGCGGCTGTGCGTGGATCTGCCGTGCAGCACAGATTGCTCATGGCCAATACCGTTCGGTATATCGAACCGTGGCCGGTCTCTCAAGCAGGGATGATTGAGGCCTTGACGATGCATCGTCAATACTCCCCGCAGAAGAAGTTTCGATTCTTCACCCGAAACATTCGGGAATCCCAGCGAGCCGGACGGCGCCCCAGCTCGGTCAAGACCGCAGGGGAGGCGCCACTTATGGACAGAACGGCGACAGGCCTTGACCAGAGGGCCCCACATTCCTAGCTTGTGGCGTCAAAGCATCCGGGAATTCTTCGAAAGTTTCGACACCTTTCCTCGCCCCGGTACGTCCGCTCCACGGTCGTCGGGGTCACCTCACCCCCGCCCCGAAGGAGGCCCTCTGATGTGTCGCCACCCGTCCCCGGTCCGTCTGAGGCGCTTACCCGCCGTCCTCGCGCCCTTGCTGCTCGTGGCCACCTTCCTCGGCGCCCAGCCCGCCGGCGCGGCGACCGTCGACCCCAACGCCTCGTACGTGCTGGTCAACCGCAACAGCGGCAAGGCCCTGGATGTCTACAACATGGCGACCGACGACGGCGCCCGCATCACCCAGTGGACCAGGAACGATCAGAAGCAGCAGCAGTGGCAGTTCGTCGATTCCGGGGGCGGCTACTACCGCATCAAGTCCCGCCA
Source organism: Streptomyces sp. NPDC033136 (assembly GCF_055578235.1). NCBI lineage: Bacteria > Bacillati > Actinomycetota > Actinomycetes > Kitasatosporales > Streptomycetaceae > Streptomyces > Streptomyces sp. NPDC033136. Next base: position 289,226 of record NZ_JBVIPD010000010.1, on the reverse strand, counting down.
GTCGGGCAAGGTGCTGGACGTCCACAACTGGTCCACCGCGAACGGCGGCTCGATCGTCCAGTGGGCCGACCTGAACGGCACCAACCAGCAGTGGCGACTGGCCGACAGCTCGGATGGCTACGTAAGGATCATCTCGCGCCACAGCGGCAAGGCACTCGAGGTACAAGGCGCCTCCACCGCCGACAACGCGAACATCGTCCAGTACGACGACTGGGCCGGCGCCAACCAGCAGTGGCAGCTCGTCAAGGTCGGCGGCGACAACCCCGGCCCGTGCGATCTTCCGTCGACTTACCGCTGGACATCAACGGGCGCGCTGGCGCAGCCCAAGCAGGGGTGGGTCTCGCTCAAGGACTTCACCGTCGCCCCCTACAACGGCAGGCAACTCGTCTACGCGACGACGCACGACACGGGGACGCGTTGGGGTTCCATGAACTTCGGCCTGTTCACCAACTGGTCGGAGATGGCCTCGGCCGGCCAGAACGCGATGCCGGCTTCCACCGTCGCGCCCACGCTCTTCTACTTCGCGCCGAAGAACATCTGGGTGCTCGCCTACCAGTGGGGCGGGACCGCCTTCTCCTACCGGACGTCGAGCGACCCCACCAACCCGAACGGCTGGTCATCCCAGCAGGTGCTCTTCTCCGGAAGCATCTCCGACTCCGGAACAGGACCCATCGACCAGACGCTCATCGGTGACGGGACGAACATGTACCTGTTCTTCGCCGGTGACAACGGCAAGATCTACCGGGCCGGCATGCCGATCGGAAACTTCCCGGGCAGCTTCGGCACGACCTCGACCGTAGTCATGAGCGATACGAGGAACAACCTGTTCGAAGCCCCGCAGGTCTACAAGCTGCAGGGCCAGAACCGCTACCTCATGATCGTCGAGGCGATCGGCTCGCAGGGACGCTACTTCCGCTCGTTCACGGCCACCAGTCTGAACGGCTCGTGGACACCCCAGGCCGCGACCGAGAGCAATCCCTTCGCCGGCAAGGCCAACAGTGGCGCCACCTGGACCAACGACATCAGCCATGGCGAACTGATCCGCACCAGCGCCGATCAGACCATGACCGTCGATCCCTGCAATCTGCAGCTGCTCTACCAGGGGCGCAACCCCAACTCCGGCGGCGACTACGGCCTCCTGCCCTACCGTCCGGGTCTGCTGACACTGCGGCGCTGACGGCGTGACATGAGTCCGGCTCCGGTATGGAGCCGGCGTGGCGGGCTCGGCGGAAGGCCGAGCCCGCCCGGGTCACGCGACCACGTCAGCGCTCATACGGCGACGGAGCGCGGGGCCGGGCCACGCTCACCAGCCCGGGGGCCAACCCGTAACGCGGTGCCGCCGCCGGTGGCGCTTGCCAACGTCTCCTACTCTCTCGGCAGGAACCTCTGGCGAGCCCAGAGGCTCAGCAGGGCCGTTCCGCCGGCCACCAGCGGCACCGGGTCCCGGGCAAGCGGAGCCAGCACATATCCCAGCGCTGTGGCCGTGCACACCGTCAGGGGAACGAACGCCGCCGCGCCCTCCATCCCCCGTCGCAGCGCGGGCTGAGCAGTATCGAGGGCGCTCGCCCCGCCAGGAACCCAGGGGCCGACAGCGACCACCAGCAGTCCCGCCGTAACGCAGGCGTCGGCCAGTTGGCAGGGCATCAGCCCGCGGCCGGGTGGCCCGACCGCCCACAGTCGCAGGGTGTCGCCGATCAGCGTGAGGGACAACCCGGCGATCGCGACCCACAAGGTGGCTCTCTGGTCGCTCCGTACGAGACGGCGCAGGGCGAACAGAAAACTGAGGAACACCACTTCCGCCGTCCACAGGACACCGACCATCCCCCTCCCCAGCCGCAGGCCGTCACCGGCCCCGCGCAGCAGCACCCATCCCGTCATGAACACGGCCCCGGCGGTGACGACCCCGTCGAGCACGCGCCGCAGCAACACGTGCCGGCCCGTACCGGCGTCGGCCGCGACCACCAGACCGGCCATCCCCAGACCGACCGTCAGCGTCACTCCGGTGATCACCACCGAACCCGGCAACGATCGCGCGTCCCATCCCGAAGCCGGAGGTTGTGACGACAGCACGGTGACCGCTCCCCGGTACACACCCGCGGCTACCGCGGAACCCCCCAACAGCAGCAGCCGCGTCCGCACTCGTCCGCTTGTTCCCCTCGCGCGGAGCATCAGGGATGCCGCCAGCCCCCAGCAACCGATGGACGGCCCGAAAGCCACCGTCCGCGTCGTCCCGCCACCGGCGGCCCACGACACGCCGAACGTCAGCACTGCTCCCACGAGACATGCCACGCCGGCCGCGCCCCAGGGCCGACCGCAGCGGCCCGCCGCCCGGGACCTGAGCACGCCCGATGTCTTCCCCCACCCCGACATCAACCGCGCCTTTCCACCCGTCTCCCGCCCGCAGGGCCTCCCCCGCAGCCCTGGATGTCCTTCAGCAACCGTAAAGACCCGGCACCGGCCCCGAAGGGAACCATCGGTTCATTCACTCGTACTGCGTAAAAGAGGAGCGATCACCAGCCCTCCCCTTCACGGGGTCAACCTCTGCGCCGGGAATCCGAGACGCGTTCCCGTCCTGTCCGCGGCGTGCTCCGCTCGAGCACCTTCCCCGTATGGGGGACCCGGACTGGTCCTGGGTGATTGAGCACAAGAGGGCCGGCAACAGGGCTCGCTACCGCTCGGTCCGCAGAAACGGTGTGCTTTCCCGCAGGACGACGTTCGTGGCGACCGGCACGATCTGCGAGGAGTCGTCGTCGCAGAGCGCGAGTTCCATCGCGCGGAGACCGACTTGCCGCAGCGGAACGCTCACGGAGGTCAGCTCCGGGACGACGTCCACCGCCGGGCCGATGTCGTCGAAGCCGGCGACGGCGATGTCCCGGCCAGGGACAAGCCCGGCGTCGCGGAACGCGGTCATCACACCGATGGCCATGCCGTCGCTGACCGCGAAGACGAGTTCCGTGCCGTCCAGTCCCCGCCGGACGAGCTCCCGGGCCGCCGCACACCCCCCTCGGCGGCTGAACTCGGCTTCGACCACCAACCGCTCATCCACGTCGATTCCGAACTCGCGCAGGCCCTCCACGAAGCCGCCGCACCGGTCACGGGACGTCCTCAGTCCGGTCCCTGCGCGGACCACCGCGAACCGCCGGTAGCCGAGCCCTACCAGCGCGCGGGCAAGCTGCCGCGCTCCCCCGTAGTTGTCGATGCTGACGGTGTGGAACGGCAGGTCGTGCTGGCTTATCAGGACCACGCTGCCGCCCGCCTCCCGGTAGGCGTCGAGCTCCTCGACGAGTGCGTCGCGGGTGCCGGTGCCGTCGATGCGACTGCCGGTCATGATGATGACGCGGGGGCGCATGCCGCGCAGCGTCGCGACGATCTGGAGTTCGCGCTCCGGGGAGCGGTCCGCGACCACCATGGTCACGATGAGTCCGGCAGCCTCCGCTGCCGGCGTCACCCCTGCCGCGATGGAGGAGAAGTAGGGGTCGTCGACACCGCTGACGACCAGCGCGGCGATGTTCGTCGAACCCCGCGCGATGGCCTGGGCGGACAGGTGCGGCGCGTAGTCCAGTTCCGCGGCCGCGGTGAGTACACGGGCGACGTTCTCCTGCCGGACGTTGCGGACGCTGCCGTTGAGTACCCGCGACGCCGTCGCCTGTGAGACGCCCGCCGTCCGTGCCACGTCATGCAGGGTCGCCTGGCGCCCCCCGGATACGGCCTCCCCGCGACGCCGTACCGGCGCTGCCGCTCCCTCTTCCATGCCGCACATTGTGCACCGAGCCGCACATCGTCCGGAAGCTGCGCAGTGACCACCGAGGGTCACTCCGCGTGCCGGCCGCTCACCAGGCCGCACATGCCCGGGCGGGGCCGACCGGGCCGACGCGACCACCTTCCAGCCGGGCGACCGTATCCCGAGTCGGTCACCGGCACTTTCGAACCCCGTCGGCGGCCTGGCCAGGGATATCCTCGGGCTGGTGCCACGACGGGTGACGTTCGCCCGTCGAGGAGCGGCGCCGGTGCGTGCTCTCGGAGTGCCGGGGACAAGCCCTCGTACCGGATGTACTCGGTCTTGTGCCCGGTCCGGCGAGTGGGGGTCCCCTGCGAAGGACTTGCGGGAACGTGCCGGGCGTCGCGACGGGGCGGACGTCGCCTGTCCCGGGACCAGCGTCGACGACGGCTCGTTTTCGTGGTGCGGGAGGAACGGCACGATGCCCCATTCAGCGAGGCCGACCGTCACCTTGCGTGACGTGGCGGCGGCCGCCGGTGTGTCGGTCTCGACCGCGTCACGCGTGCTGGGCGGCAGCTCCCGGACGGTCGCGGAAGAGTACCGGGAGCGGGTCCTCTCCGCCGCGGCCGCGTTGCGCTACACCGCGGACGCCTCGGCCCGGGCCATGCGGCGCGTGAACGACTCGATCGCGGTCGTCGGCGACGACCTCACGACGCCGTCGATGGGAATGGTCGCCGCGGCGATGGAGCGGCGGGCGCGCGACGCCGGGGCGTTCGTGACCGTCTCGTCGACCCGCGGCACCGCCGAGCGGCAGCTGGAAACCGTCCGGCTGCAGCGTGCGCTGCGGCCTCGTGCCCTCATTCTGACCTCGAGCCGCCTCGATACGAACGCCCTCGGCGGGGGCCTGCTCGACGAGTTGCTCGGATACGAACGCGAGGGCGGCCGGGTGGTGATCGTCGGTGACACCGACATGCCGTTCGACTCCATCAGCTTCGTCAATCACGACCCTGCGAAGGATCTGGCAGGCTTCGTCGCCGAGGCGGGGCACCGGCACGTGACGATCCTCGCCGGCGCGCGCGGGCAGGGGAACGTCTCCGCCCGTACCGCGGGCTTCCTGGCCGGGCTCCGCGACGGCGGCGTCGAGGGGCGGCACATCCGGATCTCGCACTGCGCGGTGAGCCGCCAAGGAGGGTTCGACGCGGCGCGGCTGATGATCACCGAGGGGCTGGAGCTGCCCCACGCGGTGCTCGCGGCCAACGACACCATCGCCATCGGCGCGATGTCCGCCTTCCGGGCTGCCGGGGTGGCGGTGCCGGACGACGTCTCGGTGACCGGTTTCGACGACATCGATCTCGCGGTCGACGTGACACCGCGGCTGACGACCGTGTCGTTGCCGCTGGCGCAGGCAGGTGCCGAAGCGGTCCGCCTAGCGCTCGCGGATCGTGCGGAGGCGGAGCATTTGATGCTGCGCGGGCAGGTCGTGGTGCGCGACAGCGTGGCGGTCCGCATCGCCTGATCCGCCCCGGGACCGATCACTCCGGCCGGCGCACACAGTGTGTCCGGCCACCGGAGACTGACTCGTCGCAGACGTGTATCTACGGGCTGCCCGACGCTTGACGCGTTCGATCACGGACGGACACCCTATGCGGAATGCGTTTTCCGGCGCGAGGTGACACCTCCCGACCGGGTGCGCCCTCCCCCTCCGCCCACGCGACAGGTCCCCGCACGGGAGATCCTCCTCGGAGGGAGTGCGGGTGTGGGTGAGGCGTGCAGCGGGCGCCTGAGCAGCCCGTGCGAGCGCCGTACCGCAGCAGACGTGCTGCGCGGCATGCCTCACTGCCGCACGGGGCCGTCGGCTTCCGGCAGGACCCTCCACACCGCCCGTGCGTTCATCTGCCCGAAACCTTGACGCACTCAGTCACCGCTGGGCACACTGCGCGGAATACGTTTTCCCATTGCAGCCCCAGGGGCAGGCATGAGCAATCCCGGCGGCCGGCTCCACATCCAGGAGGGCACTGTGACGAGGGAAGCACGGCTCTCGCAGCCGCCGCCGAGCTCAGCCCCGGACGGTGCAGGTCCGGCCGGACCCGTACCCATGTCGTCGGGCACCTGTTGGTGCCTCCGCTTCACGGTCCCGAACCGCCCGCGCCCCGAGTCGTTACAGGACGTCGCGGCCGGAGGCGTCACGGCAGGAGCCAGTTCCTCACCACCACGGACGACAAGAAGAGGACAATGACCGTCAACCGAAGACTTGTGTCACGAGCGACAGCCGCCGCACTGTGCGCGCTGGCCGTCGTGCTCGCGTCGATCGTGCTCATCCCCGTGCAGCGTGCCTACGCCGCAGGCACCACGTACTTCGTGAGCACGAGCGGCAACGACAGTAATGCCGGCACCAGCAGCAGCGCGCCCTGGCGCTCGCTGAGCAAGGTGAACTCGACGACGTTCCAGCCCGGAGACACCATTCGCTTCGAGGCCGGTGACAGCTGGACCGGGCAGCTGTGGCCGAAGGGGTCCGGCACGGACAGCGCCCCGATCTCCATCGACAGCTACGGAACGGGTGCCAAGCCGAAGATCGCCGGCCAGGGCACCGTCAGCGACGCGGTGCGGCTGTTCAACCAGCAGTACTGGGAAATCCGCAACCTCGACGTGTCGAACGCGGTGCCCACCGGGACGACAGACGGGTCGAAGCTCGGCGACTTCCGTGGCATCGGCGTACACGGCAACAACGGCCAGACCCTTCACCACTTCGTGATCGACTCGGTCGACGTGCACGACGTGACCGGCGAGGTCAAGTGGATCGGCGGCAACACCGCCAACAACAAGCCGGGCATCACCTTCAACAACGGCTGGGACCGCTCGAAGAACAGCGGCGGCATCGCCTTCCTCACCACGGTCCAGGACATCGCCGCGCCTGGCGCACCCACCGTGCTCGACGACATCACGGTGCAGAACTCCACCATCAAGAACACCTCGTTCGCGGGAATCGTGACGAAGCAGTACGCCGGTGACGCGCCCGGTGCCGTCTTCACGGGCTGGGGCAAGCGCGCCACGGCCACGGACTCCCGCTTCACCCCGCACACCGACGTCACGATCCGCGGCAACTACATCACGCAGGCGAACACCGACTTCGGCGGCAACGGCATCTATGTCACCGGCACCCGAGGCGCACTCGTCGAAGGCAACGTGATCGACCGGGTCGGCGTCTCCGGCGTCGAGACCAACATGGCCGACAGTGTCACCGTCCAGCACAACGAGGTCATGGGCACGCACCACATGGGGGGCAGTGCCGACGCGAACGGTCTGGACCCCGACATCGGCACCACCAACCAGCTCTTCCAGTACAACTACCTGCACGACAACGGCGACGGCATCCTGCTCTGCGCCTGCAACTCCTCGGTCAAGTTCGGCAGCGCGGTGGTCCGCTACAACGTCATCACCGGCAGCGAGCGGTGGAACCTCCACATGTCGCAGACAACGGGCTCGGTGGCGCACGTCTACAACAACACCTTCGCCAACACCAATTCCTCGACCATGGTGAGCGGCGGTGCCTCCGGCAAGGTGACGCTGACCAACAACCTGTTCGTCTCCGGGAATTCAGCACCCGAGTTCAAGCAGCAGTCGGGCATCGTCTACAACAACAACGGCTACTCGTCCAACCTGACGACTCGGCCCTCGTCCGACGCGAACGCCGTCGTCGGCGCTCCGCAGTTCGTGAACCCCTCCGTCACGGGACCCTACGGCGACGAGAACGGCACGAGGCTGGGCACGGCGGCGAACTTCGCGCTCCAGTCCGGATCACCGTTCGTCGACGCCGGCGCCACCGTCACCGGCAACGGCGGCCTCGACCACGCCGGGGCTCCCGTGCCGATCGGGAACGGCCCGGAGATCGGCGCATTCGAGCGTGGCGCGCCCGGCATCGCGTTCACGGATACGTTCAACGGCCTGGCGACCGGCGCTCTCGCCAACGGGACCAACGGGTGGCGGGTCATCTCGACCAACAACGACGTCTCCGTGGTGGAGACGCCGTCCGCGACCGACAAGAGCGTCCGCCTGACCCGCACCATCGAAGGCGGCGGCACCGACGGGACCAACCTCGCCCGGCTCTTCAGCACCCCGCTGCAGGGCGTCGTGACCATCGACGCGCAGGTGATGCGCAACGACACGCAAGGCGGCTGGTTCGGGTTGCCCTACGTGTACAACTCCAGCGGCAACCAAGCCGTCAGCGTCGCGTTCGCGCGCGGCCAGATCCACGCGTATCAGGGAACCACGGACACCGTGATCGGTACGTACACGAAGGGCAAGTCGTATCGGATCACGCTCACCGTGGACACCGTGAACCAGCACTTCGACCTGGACATCGACGGCCGGCGCATCCTGACCGATGCCGCGTTCCGCACCTCGATGCCGGGAATCGCGAAGGTCGCGTGGTACTCGAACGGCGGCGAGCGCGGGTCGGTGCACGTGGACGACGTCCGAGTGTCGCGCGGTACCGGATACGGCCAGTGACCGTTTCGGTCCGCTGACACCTCTCACATGAGAAATCAGCTCTGCCGGGCCGATATCGGCCCGGCAGAGCTGATTGCCATCCTGATCAACGTGATGAGATCTTCTGCAGGCAGGCGCTGACCACCGGCACATAGAAGGTGGTGATACCCGCCATGTTGGGGTGCGTTCCCGACCCCTCCGTACCGGGGAATCCGTTGACCAGGTCGTCGAACGTGTATTTCGCCCGCTGGGCGTCGTCGCGGGTGTCGAACGAGGTGTCCCCGAAAACGTCGGCAACCGCCACGTCCCACTTCTGACATGCCCGCAACGTCACCTCACGCAGCGCCACCTGAGTATCCCAGTCCCTCGAACCGAGTTTGTGGGCGGCGACGTACACGATGCGGGCGGCCGGCCATTTCCGTTGCATCGTGCACAGCGTCTTCTCCAGCTCATCCGCGTAAGTGCCCACCGCGTAGCGCTGGTCCCTGAAGATCGACTGGGCGTCGTTGGTGCCGCCGTCAAGGATGACAAAATCCGGCGCGATGTCAGTCGCCTCCTCGACCTGCGTGCGTATCTGTCCACCGGACGCATGTGGGTCGACGCCAATAGTCGCGCCGTTCCGGGCGAACTTGGTAAGGGTCATGCTCTCGCGCTCGGCGACGAGGTCCACGAAACTGCGCGGATACACGTGTCCGTGCACGATGCTGTCACCGAAGGCATAGAGGATTTTTCCTGCCAGCCCGTTACCCACATCAATCTCCCTGCAGCTCGCGATTTCTGACCTGATTTTAGTCCGAACATTGACCCGTTGGGCCAGAGGAACGTAAGTTCAAGAGAAGATAGCAAGCGCTTGCTGTCGCGAAATGGAGTGCTGACGAAACATGATCACAACCCACACCGGACTGCCCGGGGGTGTCGCCCTCTCGCATCTGTCGGTGTACGACTGGCCTGCCGCCGACGGGGTGTGCGGCGGCACCCCTCACATGCACCTCGCGTGCTCGGAGGCTTACGTCGTCACCGGCGGCCGTGGTGCCGTGCAGACGCTGACCACATCCGGGTACGAGGTGACTCCCCTTCAGGCCGGTACCGTCGCCTGGTTCACACCCGGCACCATCCACCGGCTGGTCAACGAGAGCGATCTGCGGATCACCGTTCTGATGCAGAACAGCGGGTTGCCGGAAGCCGGGGACGCGGTCCTCACGCTGCCCCCGGAGTACCTGACCGATCCAGAGGCGTACGCACGCGCCACCGTCATCCCGGCCAACGCACCCGAGGAGGAGCAGGAGCGCGTCGCCCGGGCCCGGCGCGACCTCGCCCTCGAGGGATACCGGGCCTTGCGCGAGGCCGAGGGGCCACAGGCCCTGGCCGCGTTCCACCGGGCCGCCGCCGCGCTCGTACGGCCGCGTATCGCCGAGTGGCGCGAGCGGTTCCGGCAGGGGGCCGAGGCCGCCGCGGCGGCAACCGCGACGCAGCTCGACTCGCTTGAACAGGGGGAGTTCGCCCACCTCTCCGGTGCCGTCGTCCGGACGCAACAGCCCACGGCCCGCGGGAAGTTCGGCATGTGCGGGCGGCTTGACGTCTACCAGGACTGACGACGACAACGCCCACCCTGGAGCCCGTGACGGGAGCCTGGGCGGGTGCCTGCCGTGCCGCCTCGCGGTTCGTAGCCGGCCGACCGCCGGTGCGCGCAAGGGACGGTGCGGTCACCGGCCGGCGCCGGCTCGGGCGGCCGTGCACAGGAGCGGTCACCGCTCAAGGCCAGGACGCCCGGCCGCTCCCGGCCGCGGACCGCGCCCGGGAGCGGTCACCGTTCACGGAGCGAGGCGGCTTCCATGGGGCGGTTCGGCCGTCGACTCCCGCCAGATGACCCGGAACAGGGAGCTATCACTCGACTCGGACGCACCGTCCCTCAAGCCCGCGATCAGCTTGGCCATGGCCTCGCTGCCCAGCCGTTCGAGATCCACGTCGACGGTGGTCAGGGACGGGGTCATGAACTGCCCGACCCCGACGTTGTCCCAACCGGTCACGCTGAGGTCGCCCGGCACGTCCCAGCCGCGCTCCCGGGCGCCCCGGACGACGCCGGCGGCGACGAGGTCGTTGGCCGCGATCACCGCGGTCGGCCGCGAACGGCTCGGGAGCGACCGTATCGCCTCGATGCCGGACTCCCCCGACCAGTCTCCGTCGAAGACCCCGACGGACTCGGCCCCGAGGCGTTCGACGGTGTCCAAATAGCTCTGCTTGCGCGCCCTCGCGGAAGCGAAGTGCGCGTCGCCCGCCACATGCAGGAACCGGGAGTGGCCGAGCGCCGCCAAGTGCTCGACCATCCGCACCACGGGCGTGGCGTCGGCCAGCTGCCCGATGCCGCGCATCTCGTCGTCGAAGTCGGCCGAGATCACCACGGTTGTCCTCTGGTGCAGTTTGCTCTCCACCGAGGGGAGCACGGGGGCCAGGGAGAGCATGCCCTCGTACTGCCCCGAGTCGGCGAGTTCCAGGAGGCGTTCACTCCTCGCCCGTACGCCGCCCCCGGCGCTCACGACGTCCACGAAATACCCTGAGACCTGTGCCGTCGCGCTGGCTCCCGCCAGCATGCGGGACGGGTTGAAGGCCATGGCGGGCATGAGTATCGCCAGCCGGCCGGTCTTGCGCGTGCGCATCGACCGTGCCACCAGGTTGGGGCGGTAGTCGAGTTCACGGATCGCCTTCTCCACGCGCTCCAGGGTCGTGGGCTTGAGCCCCCCGTTGAACCGCAGGTACCGCGACACCGTCTGGGGCGACACACCGGCGAGGCGCGCCACATCGGTGATCGTCGGCCGTCGTCGCGCTGTCTCAGCGCTGTCCATCCGCTTCTCCCACCCATCCGCCAACGTTACGGAAGTCAGAGCGTACACACTATTGACGCAAAAAGTGATCGTTCACTATGGTCCTCGCAACCCGAAGAGTGAACGATCACTTTTTGGTCACGCGGGGCCCGGGACGGGCCCGCACCACTGTGTTTTCGATGCCGCCGCTCAAGGGAGCAGTGCCGTGAGCTCCATCAACGAACTACGCCGGCTGCGCGGGTCCCAACGGGGCGCGCGACAGCAGAACAAGGCGGCGTTCTTCTTCCTACTGCCCTGGTTCGCCGGGCTCTTCGGGATCACGCTCGGCCCGATGCTGGCCTCGCTGTACCTCAGCTTCACCAAGTACAACCTGCTGCAGCCGCCGCAGTTCAGCGGACTGGACAACTGGACGCGGATGCTCCACGACGAGCGGCTGCACAAGTCGCTCGGGGTGACCTTCAGCTACGTCCTGGTCTCCGTTCCGTTGCAGCTGGCGCTGGCTCTGGGGCTCGCCCTGCTGCTGGACAGGGGAGTGCGGGGCCTTGCCTTCTACCGCTCCGTCTTCTACCTTCCGTCGCTCATCGGCGGCAGCGTGGCGATCGCCGTGCTGTGGCGCGCGATGTTCGGGACCAACGGCCTCGTCAACGATGCCCTGGCTCTCGTCGGTGTCCAGGGGCAGGGCTGGATCTCGGAACCGGGAACGGCGCTGTCGACCCTCATCGTCCTGAACGTCTGGACGTTCGGCTCCCCCATGGTGATCTTCCTCGCCGGACTGCGGCAGATTCCGGCCTCCCTCTACGAGGCGGCCTCCGTCGACGGCGCCAAGCGCTGGCGCCAGTTCCGCAGCATCACCATTCCGCTGCTGACACCCATCATCTTCTTCAACCTGGTGCTGCAGATCATCCACGCCTTCCAGACGTTCACCCAGGCCTTCGTGGTCTCCGGTGGCACCGGGGGCCCTGCCGACTCCACCCTCTTCTACTCGCTGTACCTGTACCAGCGCGGGTTCGGCCACTTCGACATGGGGTACGCGTCCGCGCTCGCGTGGGTCCTGCTCCTCATCGTCGCGGTCTTCACCGCCGTCAACTTCTGGGCCTCAAAGTACTGGGTGTTTTACGATGACTGACCGCGCCGTAGCCGTACCCCGCTCGCTGCCCGTCGACCGCCCTCACCCGATACGCCGGGTCAGGCGCGTGGCGCGCGCCCCCCTCAAGCACTGCCTGCTGGCTCTCTGCGCTCTGACGATGCTGTACCCCATCCTGTGGATGGTGGTCAGCTCGCTGCGTCCCAACAACCAGATCTTCCGCAGCGCGGGACTGGCCCTGACGCACGCGCGCCTCGAGAACTACGCCAACGGCTGGAGCGCCTTCGCCCAACCCTTCAGCCACTACATGATCAACTCGCTGATCGTCGTGATCGGCGCGATCCTCGGGAACCTCCTCGCCTGCTCCCTGGCCGCCTACGCGTTCGCCAGGCTCGAATTCCGGGCGAAGCGCGTGTGGTTCGCCATCATGCTCGTCACCATCATGCTGCCGATCCACGTGATCATCGTGCCGCAGTACGTCCTGTTCTCCGAACTCGGCTGGGTCAACACGTTCCTGCCCCTGATCGTGCCGAAGTTCCTGGCGACCGACGCCTTCTTCATCTTCCTGATGGTGCAGTTCATCCGTGGGATCCCGCGCGAGATCGACGAGGCCGCACGGATCGACGGCGCCGGGCACGCGCGGATCTTCTTCCACGTCATCCTGCCGCTGATGGTCCCGGCCCTGGCGACCACCGCGATCTTCACCTTCATCTGGACCTGGAACGACTTCTACACCCAGCTGATCTACCTCACCGACCCGGTGATGTACACCACGCCCCTCGCGCTGCGCGCCTTCGTCGACCAGCAGACCGCGACGGACTGGGGCTCGGTGTTCGCCATGAGCGTGGTCTCGCTCGTTCCCGTCTTCCTCGTCTTCCTCGCCGGGCAGCGCTTCCTGCTGCGCGGCATCGCGACCACCGGCGGCAAGTGACCGCGGGGGCTACTGCCGGACCTGCGAAGGCGAACGAGTCATGACCGCTCGGGCGCATCGCAGCCATCAACCCGATCCACCCATCAGACACAGGAGAAAGCACATGAAAGCCAGCCCCTTCAGACGTGTCGCCGTCGGAGCCGTCGTCTCTTGCTCGCTCGTACTGACCGCCTGCTCCGGCGGCAGCACCGGCGCCGCTCCCGAGCTCGGCGACAAGCCGGTCACCATCCGCGCCACCTGGTGGGGAGCGGACGCCCGCGCCCAACTCACCAACGAGGTCATCGCGGCGTTCGAGAAGAAGTACCCCAACATCAAGGTCAAGGGAGAGTACAAGGACTGGGCTGGATACTGGGACGCGCTCGCCACGACGACCGCGGCCAAGGACTCGCCCGACGTCATCCAGATGGATGAGCTCTACCTCGCCTCGTACGCCGGCCGCGGAGCGCTCTACGACCTCGGCAAAGCCGAGAAGATCGTCAACACCTCGCAGTTCGACGACCAGGCCCTGGCCACCGGGCAGGTCGACGGCACGCAGTACGCGCTTCCCGTCGGCATCGGCGTCATGTCCGTCGCCGTGAACACCGACCTGTTCAAGAAGTACGGCGTGAAGCTCCCCGACGACAAGACGTGGACGTGGGAGGACTACGCCAGGATCGGCAAGGAGCTGACGGACAAGAGCGGCGGCAAGATCCACGGTGTGGCCGGCGCCCCCGGGTTCGACGCCGGAAGTCTCAAGTACTGGGCTCGCCAGCAGGGCAATGAACTCTTCGGCAAGGACGGGAACGTCTCGCTGAAGGCGAAGTCGCTCGCCGGTATGTGGAAGTACGGTCTGGGCCTCATCTCCTCCGGGGCCAGCGTCAAGGCCTCGACAATGGTCGAGGACCAGACCGCCGGTATCACGGCCGGCAGCTTCGCCACCGGCAAGGCGGCCATGATGGGGGCCTACAACACCCAGATCACCGCGCTGCAGGAGGCGACCGGCGCCAAGCTCAAGCTGCTGCAGCTGCCCCGCGTCGGCGACACCAAGGCGAACTTCTTCAAGCCCTCGATGTACTGGGCGGTCTCCGGCCAGAGCGAGCACCCGGCCGAGGCCGCCGCGTTCGTCGACTTCGTACTCAACGACGCGAAGGCCGCCGACATCCTCAAGACGGAGCGCGGGATCCCCGCGAACAAGGAGATGCTCAAGCACCTCGAGGGGGGCCTGACCGGGCCCGACAAGGCGGCAGCCGACTACATGAACACGGTGACACCGGGTAAGTCGCCGGTCGTGACCCCCAACGGCGGAAGCGGCATCGAGCCGCAGCTGCAGCGCTACAGCCAGGAGGTCTACTTCAAGAAGACCTCGCCGGAAGCCGCCGCGAAGGCATTCATCAAGGAGCTCCAGGGCGAGATCGACGCGGCCAAGTGACCCCCTCCCCCGGGGGCCGTCGTCGCCGCCCCTCGGCCCCCGGGGGGAGCCCCGCGCAGAGCGGGTCGGAATCCAGAAGAGAGAAACCACCCATGCCCAGCTCCCGGCCGCCGTACAGCGTGGCCATCATCGGCACCGGCGGTATCGCCCATGCCCATGCCGAAGCCCTCACCCACCTCTCCGAACGCGCCCGCCTGGTCGCCGTCGCCGATGTCGACCCCACACGCGCCGCCGAGTTCGCCGACCGGTTCTCCGTGCCGCAGGTGTTCGGCGACCCGCAGGCCCTGCTGGAGAGCGAGCGGCTCGATCTCGTCCACATCTGCACCCCACCGCAGACCCACGCGCCCCTGGCCTCCCTCGCGATGCGGGCCGGCGTCACCGCGTTGGTGGAGAAGCCGACGGCACTGAGCCTGCGCGAGATGGACGAACTGGCCGCGGTACAGGAACAGACCGGCTCCAGGGTCCTGACCGTCTTCCAGCACCGCTACGGCGCGGCAGCCGTACGCCTGCGCCGGCTGGCCACGGCCGGTGTACTGGGACGGCCGCTGGTCGCCACGTGCGAGACCCTGTGGTACCGGTCCGACGAGTACTTCGACGTGCCGTGGCGGGGACGCTGGGACGTCGAGGGAGGCGGCCCCACCATGGGGCACGGCATCCACCAGTTCGACCTGATGCTGTCGGTCCTCGGACCGTGGTCCCAGATCACCGCACTCGCTGACCGCCAGGCCCGTCCCACGGACACCGAGGACGTCTCGGTGGCCGCCGTCCGGTTCGACAACGGAGCCCTCGCCACGGTGGTCAACTCCCTGCTGTCCCCCCGGGAGACGTCGCGACTGCGCTTCGACTTCGAGTACGCCACGGTCGAACTCGAGCACCTCTACGGCTACCGCGAGGAGCACTGGCGGTTCACGCCGGCCCCCGGCCACGAGGATCTCGCGGTTCTGTGGGCCGACGCCGACGAACCGGACCTCACCAGCGGCCACAGGCTGCAGATCGAGGCCGTGTTCGACGCCTGGGAGACCGGTCAGGAACCCGGTGTCTCCCTGTCTGACGCGCGCCGCACCCTGGAGTTCGCGGCGGCGACGTACGCCTCGGCGTTCCGCGGAGTCCGCGTCTCAGCAGGGCAACTGGCCGGCGACGACCCGTTCACGCTCAGCATGGACGGCGGCGCGGTGCCGTGGGATCGGGTCAAGGAGGCCCTGGTATGAACACTCTCGACATCCGCCACGACCTCGGCACCTCGGTCACGGTCCGCGACGGCGGCACCGAGCTGTTCCGCTACGTGTACCAGCCGGACACCGTCCAGCTGGAATCGCCCAAGCCCTACCTCCATCCCCTGCGCACCCGGGCCGGCAAGGTGGTCAGCCTGTTCCGTCCCCACGACCACGTGTGGCACAAGGGCATCGCGTGGTCCCTGCCCCACGTCGGCGAGGAGAACTTCTGGGGCGGTCCCACGTACGTCCACGGGCGCTTCTACGTCCAGTTGGAGAACAACGGAACCCAGGCGCATCGACGGGTCGTCGCCCTGGACAGGGCCGACGGAACGGCGACGTTCGCTCACGACCTGGACTGGACCACCCAGTCCGGCTCGCTGTTCTTCACCGAGCGCAGGACGCTGCGAGCGAGTCTGATCTCCCCGCACGCCTGGGCGCTGACGTTCGAGACGCGGATGACGAACGTCTCCGGAACGGACGTCGCCATGGGTTCGCCGACCACCAAGGGACGGGAGAACGCCGGCTACGGCGGCCTGTTCTGGCGGGGCCCGCGCTCGTTCACCGGCGGACAGTTCGTGACCGAGGACGGCCTGGGTGGCGACGAGGTCCGTGGGCGGCGCATGGAGTGGATGGGTTTCTCGGGCCGCCACGACGGGACGGACGCGCAGTCGCTCGTGCTCATGGTCGACGACGCGGCCAACCCGTGTCATCCGCCGCAGTGGTTCGCCCGGACCGAGGAGTTCGCCTGCCTCAATCCGGCACCGTTCTTCAGCGAGGAGCTGACCATCGAGGACGGCGAGACCGTGCGCTTCCGTTACGGCGTCGGGATTGCCGACGCCGACGCGGACGCGGCTCCCGCCCTCGCGGACGCGGTGCGCCGGGCGCTCACACGGTCGGATGCGTCCGCGTGTGCCGGAGAAGTCGCTTCGGGTGGCTTCGCAGCGGAGTGAGCCGGCCCCGCCACTGAGCAAGCCCCACTGTGTGCA
Organism: Streptomyces sp. NPDC033136; assembly: GCF_055578235.1. Lineage (NCBI taxonomy): Bacteria > Bacillati > Actinomycetota > Actinomycetes > Kitasatosporales > Streptomycetaceae > Streptomyces > Streptomyces sp. NPDC033136. The sequence continues at coordinate 272,581 of NZ_JBVIPD010000010.1, read as the reverse complement.
CTCCCCGTTCACCAGGATGTGCACGCCTTCCTCGGCACCTGCGTCTGCCGCGATCGCGGCAGACGCAGGTGTCTGCGAAGGGCCATCGACGGCAGACCGGAGAAACGCGAGCGTGAGGGTGGGCCGTGATCGCCGGCCCGGTCGCGGCAGACCCCTCCGATGTCACCTCTCGCCCGCCGGTGTCACAGGCACCGGCTCGCCGTCGTCCTGGTCAGGGTGGGCCTGTTGCTCGTCCTCGGCGCCGGAGTCGACGCGGCGGTCACGATGTCGGGCATCGTGACCGCCGCCTTCGTCTGCCGCTGTTCGTCTTCCGGACGGCGTGGATGGCGCCGCTGCCGTCCTCTCGGCCATCGTCGGCGTCGGCACATCCGCGGTCTCGGCGACCCTGCTCAGCCACGTGACCACGCTCTCCGACACCCCGCCGGCCCTCGGCACACCGGTCGGTCTGGGTCCGGGCATCGACTACGCCCTGTTCGTCGTCAACCGCTACCACGCCAACGTCATGGCGGGCACGAAAGTCGCCCTGATTACCATGGCGTCACCAGGCAGTGGGTGGTCTGCCTCGGATCCGCGCCTTGCCGACCGGGCCACGGAGACCACCCCGCTCGGTTCCCTGCCCGGCTCCGCACGAACCGAAATCCCGGCAAGCGCCGGGTCGGCCCCAGGCTCTTGCTCTCCGGGCGGGGGGCGTCTGTGCCGTCAGACGGTGAGCGCGCAGACGACCGAGGGAACGGAAGCCGCCGGGGCCGACTGTTCGAGGGCGCCGCTGTCCAGGACGCGCAGCGCGGCGAGCGTGCCGCTGCGCTGGTTGGCGACCAGGAGATGACCGGCCGCGTAGGTCAGGCCGCGGGGCCAGGTGCCGCCACTGGGGGTCTCACCGATCATGTCCAGGGTGGTGCCGGTGACCCTGAACGCGGCCACGGTGTCGGCGCCGCGGTTCGTCAGCCAGACGAAGCGCCCGCAGGGTGAGACGACGATGCCGCCGGGCTGGTTGACGATGTCGCGGGCCGTGGTGGCGGGCACGGTGGCGACGGCCGTCAGGGTGCCCTTGGCGGCGTCGTACCGGTGACAGGTGAGGGTCGAGGACAGTTCGTCCGCGCTGAACACCAGCTCCCCACCTGGGACGAAGGCCAGGTGACGGGGGCCGGAGCCGGCGGGCAGCGGGTTCGTGGCCACCCGTTGAAGGGTTCCGGTGCGGGTGTCGAGCCGGTAGGTGAAGACCGCGTCCGCGCCCAGGTCGGTGGCGAGGACGAACCGGCCCGCCGGGTCGACGAGCACCTGGTGGGCGTGGCTGCCCTCCTGCCGTCCGGTGACCGGGCCCGACCCCTGGTGCATGACGAGGTCGGTGGGCTCCAGCAGGCGGCCGTCCGCGCCGAGCCGGTGCACCGCGACGGAGCCGGGCGCGCTGTCGCTGCCGTAGTTCGCGGTCAGCAGCCACTCTCCGTCCGGGTGGACGGTGAGGTGGCACGGGTTCGTCCCGCCGCTGCTCACCGGGGCACCCAGCGGATTCAGTACACCGTCGTGGCGCCGGGCGACGGCGCTGACGGTTCCGGGATCGGTCTCGTTCGTGCTGTAGACGACGTCGAGGCAGGGGTGCGCGGCCAGGAAGGACGCTCCGACGACGGAGAGGGCCGGCACATGACCGTCGTACGTCAGCCAGCCGGTCGAGGGGTCGAGCCGCAGGGCGGCGAGCCCGACGCCGTCGCCGCCGGTGTCGGGCGTGTAGGAGCCGGTCAGGACGTGAACTGCTGCGGTGAAAGCTGGCGTTGGCATGGGAGTTCCCAGAGGTTCCTCGAGCGGGTGGGATGAGGGGCGCGATGAGCGACACGATGAGCGACGGATCGTGGCCGCGTCCGGGCGCGCCGCGTGCGTCCGCTCGGAGCCCGGCGGGCCCGTCGCGTTCAGCGGACGACGTCGTCGTGGTGGTCGAGCAGCTCCAGCTCCGAACGCCTGGGCAGGCCCTCCCAGTCCCCCGTGGTGGCGACCGCGAAGGCGCCCAGCACGACCGCGGTCCGCAGCCGCTGCTCCGGTGGTTCTCCCGCGAGCAGTTCCGCCAGGTACCCGGCGGCGAACGCGTCGCCCGCACCCACGGAGTCGTGCACGGTGACGGGCACGGCGGGCTGCCGGTAGCCCTGACCGTCGAGGAGGGCGAACGCTCCCTCCGCGCCCAATTTGATCACGGCTCCGGCGGGCCCTAGGCCGCAGATGCCCTTGGCGAGTTCCTCCGGTTCGTCGGTGCCCGGCACCACGAGGCGGGCCTCGTGCGGCCCTGCGAAGACCAGGTCGCTGCGGCGCAGCAGGGGCAGCAGCGCGCGCCCCGCCTCCTCCTCGCTCCACAGCAGGGAGCGGAAGTTGATGTCCAGTGAGACCGGCACTCCGGCGTCGACGGCGATGTCCACGGCCCGGGTGATGGCCTGAGACGGTCCTTCGCCCAGCGCCGGGGTGATCCCGGTGATGTGCAGGACCGCCGCGCCGGCGACGAGGGGCTCGGGGATGTCGTCGGCGGACAGCCGGGAACCCGCCGTGTGAGTGCGGTAGTAGCGCGTACGGCTGTGCGTGGCCGTACGGCGTTCCCGCAGCAGCAGCGAGGTGGGAGCGGGGTCGCGTGCGGCGACCGTGGTGACGCCTTCCGCGCGCAGCTCGCGGAGGATGAGGTCGCCGAGCTCGTCCTCGCTGACGCGCCCGATCCAGGTGGCGGACCCGCCGAGCCGGCTGACCCCCACCGCGACGTTCGACTCCGCTCCGGCGAGCCCCAGGCGCAGGTCCGCGCCCAGGACGAGCGGGCCGACGTCCGGCGCGGCCAGGACCGCGAGGGTCTCTCCGACGGTGACCAGGTAGCGTTCCTGGGAAGGGCCGTTCACCGACCCACCTCCTGAGTAGGGGTCGTGACCAGGGTCGCGCCCAGCAAGGTGCGCGCCCTCGCGGTGAGGGCGTCCAGGCTCTCCGGCGTGGGGTCGCGGTCCGCCCCGCGCAGGAGCGGGGAGCCGATACCCACGGCACAGGCGCCCGCGTCCAGGTAGTCCCGCGCCTGGTCGACGCCGACCCCGCCGACGGCGACGAGCGGGACGTCCGGCAGCGGGGCCCGCAGCTGTCGCAGGTGGGCGGGGCCGCCGGTGCCCGCCGGGAAGAGCTTGACCGCGGCGGCACCCGCCCGCCAGGCGGTGGCCACCTCGGTGGGTGTCCAGGCGCCTGGGTAGCAGGGAATGCCCCTGTCGGCGGCGCCCCGGATCACCTCGGTGTCCACGACGGGGGCCACCAGGAACTCGGCCCCGGCCGCGAGCGCGTCCCGAACGTCCCCTGTGGTGATCACGGTGCCGGCGCCGACCGCCACCCCGGCCCCGAGCTCGTCCCGGATGGCGGCCAGCGCGTCGAGGGCACCCGGAGTGGTGAGGGTGACCTCCAGGCAGGTGATGCCGCCGTTCGCGAGGGCCCGGGCCACGGCGGGCAGTCCCGTCGCGTCGGCCGACCGCAGGATGGCCATGACCCGGGTCCGGCCCAGCTGCGGGGTGAGCGCGGGACGCTCCGTCATGACCGCACCGCCGCAGGCTCGTTGGCGGTACCCAGGGTGTTGGTCATGAGAAGTTCCTTTGCAAGATGGTGCGTCGGTAAACAGCGTTACTTGAGCCCGGAGGTGGAGATCCCGGAGATGAAGCCGCGCTGCATGATCAGGAAGAGCGCCAGCACGGGTACGACGTACATCACCGCACCGGCGGCGACCAGGTTGCTCAGCTGGGCACCGTGCTCGTTGGTGTACCCGGTGGCGAGCTTGACCGCGAGGGTCGTGCGGGCGTCGTCCAGCAGCAGGGCCGGTGCGATGTAGTCGCCCCAGGTCCAGGAGAAGGAGAGGATGAAGCTGGTGGCCATGACCGGCCAGGACTGCGGCAGGAAGATCCGCCAGAAGATGCGGACCTGCCCGCAGCCGTCGACGATCGCCGCCTCCTCCAGCTCCTTGGGCATGTTGGTGAAGAACTGCCGGAACAGGAAGATCAGGTACGGAGCTCCGGACAGACCCCACAGCACCCACGGCATGTAGGTGTTGATCAGGTGGAGCTTGGCGAACATGAGGTACATCGGGATGAGGGTGATCACCCCCGGCAGCATCATGGTCGACAGCAGCACACTGAAGACGACCTTCTTGCCCGGGGCCTCCAGCCGGGCGAAGCCGTAGCCGGCCCAGGCGGAGGCGAGGGTGACCAGCACCGCGTAGAGGGTGGAGATCGTCAGTGAGTTGCGGGCGTAGCCGAGGTAGTCGAAGAGGGTCAGCGCCTGGTCGAAGTTGCCCAGGGTGGGTTCGTGCGGCCACCAGTGGATGGGGAGGGCGCGCAGTTCGGAGGCGTCCTTGAGCGCGGTGATGGCGAGCCAGCCGAAGGGGCTGAGCGTCAGCACCAGAACGGCGACGAGGATCATGTAGACCGCGGTGCGCCGGGAGAACACGCTCATCGGCCGCCTCCGATCGTGCGGGCCTTGCGCTTCGTCGGTTCCGGCTCCACGGAGTAGAACACCGCACCCTTGCTGAGCTTGAAGACGATGAAGGTGACAACGCAGATGATCGCGAAGAGCACCCACAGCAGGGCGGAGGCGTAACCGTAGCGGCCGTTGGCGAAGTACTCGGCGAAGACGTGGATCATGTAGAAGTAGTTGCTCTCGGGCACGGACGTGACTCCGCTGGGCCTGGGGTCGAGCGCGATGAGCAGCGGCATGAAGGTCTGCAGCGAGCCGATGATGCCCGTGATGACCTGGAAGAAGATCACCGGGGAGAGCAGCGGCAGGGTGATGCGGGTGAAGGACTGCCAGGGGCTGGCGCCGTCCACCCTGGCCGCTTCGTTCAGCTCCCTGGGGATGTCCTGGAGCCCCGCCAGCGAGATGATCATGCCGTTGCCCACGCCCCACAGGGTCAGCGCGATCAGCACGTAGCGGGCGTACGGGTCGACGAGCCAGGTGATGCCGTTGATACCGGCCGCGTCCAGGGCGCCGTTCGCCGCTCCGGAGTCACGGTCGAAGATCAGCTTGAAGGTGAGGGCGGCGCCGACCGGCGGCACCACCGCCGGCAGGTACAGCAGCGTGCGGAACATCCCGCGGGCGCGGATCGGCTGGTTCACCAGCACCGCCAGCAGCAGCCCCGCCGCGATCGTCAGCGGCACCGTGATCGCGGTGAACACTCCGGTGCGCCACAGGGAACCCAGCGTCGCCGGGTCGGAGAGGACCTCCCGGTAGTTGTCCAGCCCCACGAAGCGCGCGTTGTCCGACAGCCCGTCGGCGTTGGTGAAGCTCAGCCACAGCGCGTACACCAGCGGGAAGACCGTCAGAACCAGGAAACCGAGCACCCAGGGGCCGGTGAACAGGTAGAACGACCGCGCCCGGCGGGTCCGCAGCGACGTCGGCCGGCGAGTCGGGCCGGCCGACCGCCGGGCCGAGAACGTCGCCGCCCTGGGCCCGGCGGGCTGGTCGATGAGCTGGTCGGTGCTCACCCCACCAGCTCCTTGCCCTTGGCGATCTGCTCGTTCATGAGCTTGTTGAGCTCGTCGGCCACCTTGCCCGCCGAGGTCTTGCCCTTGATGGCCCTCGGCAGCACCTTGTTGATCGACCCCTCCAGGGCGGCCACCTGGGCGTACGGGGTGAACGACAGCACCGAGAAGTACTCCATCTCCTTCTCCTGCACCCGGAGGGCCTGCTTCTGGAACTTCGTGCCGTCCGGCATCCGGGAACGCAGCGACTTCAGACTGGGGATGCCCCAGCCGCCCGAGGCCCGGTCCTCGGCGGGCTTGCCGGCGAAGAAGTACTCGAAGAGCTTCCAGGCCGCGTCCTTGTTCTTGGCCGCCTTGGGGATCCAGTAGCCGGTGGCGCCGAAGCAGGGGCTGATGCGGTTGCTGCCGAGCTGCGGGGCGGGCGCGAAGCGCGACACCTTGGCGACCTTGGGGTCGCCGCCGATCGCCCCGCCGAACCAGTAGCCGTCGCCGGCCATCGCCATCCGCCCGGCCTGGTAGGTGGGCCAGTCCCAACCGTCCGTATTGGGGTTGACGATGCTCGGGCCGACGTCGGCCCGCGCGTACTCCATGTACCACGACAGCGCCTTGCGCGCTTCGGGCGAGGAGAAGTCGACCGAGGCCAGGTCCTCGGCGAACAGGCTCCCGCCGGCCGAGGCGGTCTGGTGCATGAGCTGCGGGAAGGTTCCGAGCCCTGCGGCACTCATCCCGTAGACCTTGACCTTGCCGAGCCTGCGCTTGGTCAGCTGCTTGCCCATGTCCAGCCACTCGTCGTACGACAGGGGCTCGGTCTCGCTGGGCAGATCGAGTTTCGCCGCCTCGAGCAGGTCCGTGCGGTACCAGAACATCTGGTCCTGCGAGTAGTCCTTGGCCATGCCGTACCGGGGGCCCGCGCCCTGCTTCTGGCCGTCGTAGCGCCAGACGTCGTTGACCGGGTCGAGGTCGGATGCCTTGAGCACCGAGCTTTCGGCGAAGTACGGGTCCAGGTCGGTCATCAGCCCGCGTGCGGCGAAGTACGGCGTCTCCACGGCACCCAGGCCACGCACCAGGTCCGGCGGGGTCTTCGCCGCCAGCATCGCGTTGAGCCTGGTCTCGTCCCGGGCGATGAAGTTGATCTTTATGCCCAGCGCCTTTCCGGCTGCCTGGAAAGGCTCTTTCTCGTTATCGGGGGTCATGACGGTGACCGTCGCGCTCTCGCGCTTCGTGCCGCCGCTTCCCGAGTCGTCGGCGACGGGGGCTGCGCAGCCGGGCAGTGCGGTCGCGGCGAGCGCGGCGCCGGCGGAGACGGTGAGGAAACGGCGTCTGTCGAGAGACCCTGTGGTCTGGAAGGTCATGCTGGTGGCCTTTCACACGGGAACGTGAGCGCTTGCGAGCGCATGCGGCGTTGTGGGGAGGAGAAGCAGAAGGCGGAGAGCGGGGCCGGGGGCGGGGAGGAGCACCGGCCCCGCTCGGCCGTGGGGTGAGATGTCCCGAACCGGACACACGCACACCCGTGGTGCACATGTGCGGGTGTCGGCATGGCACGACTGTGAAGGCGACGGTGGTCGCGTTCGCGGTGAGCCTTTTCGGGGCACCCCTGGGCACACCCCACCCGTGGCCGGTAATGGCCGACTTGTGGTTGCCGAGGCGGTGACCGGTTTCCTTGGCTCTGTCCAGACGTATCGCTTATTTCCGCCTGAGGAAACCGGTTGACTGAAACTTCGGCGAACGTTAGGTTGCGACGCCAGAGGGTGTCAAGAGGTTGGAAAGCGCCATCGTCGGACACACAGAACGACTCCTGGCGCACAGCGGAAGAGGGGGAACTCACGTGCCGGAACAACCCGTCAGGGCCAGGCTGGTGGACGTGGCGGAGAGGGCGGGGGTCTCCAAGGCCACCGTGTCCAAGGTGCTCAACGGCAGGCAGGACCTGTCCGTACGGCCGGAGACCCGACGCCGCGTCCATGAGGCGGCCGAGTCGCTGGGCTACCGCCCCCACTCCGGAGCACGCGCCCTGGCCGGTGCCAGCACGCACGCCCTCGCCCTGCTGGTCCCCGCCCTCGCCAACCCCACGTACGTCACCATCGCCCGTGGCGCCTACCAGCGCGCCCGCGAGCTGGGCTATCTCTCCCTGCTGGCCGAGGACTTCGACGGGCAGGAAGCCGACGAGTCGTTCAACGACCTGGTGCAGGAGGGCCGTGTCGACGGGCTGCTCATCGCCTCCGCACGCCCCGGTCACCCCCTGCTGGACACGCTGAGCCACAGCCCGGTCCCGCATGTCTTCCTCAACCGCTCGGTGGAGGGCTCCGGCCGGAACGTCACCATGGACGTGGCCCGTTCCAGCGTGACCGCCCTCGACCACCTCCACTCACTCGGCCACCGCGCGGTCGGCCACATCGCGGGCCCGCCCGGCATCACTCCCAGTGAGGTCCGCACGGAGGCGTTCCTGCGACACGCCGAGGAACTCGGGCTGTCCGCCGCTCCGGTCGCGTGCGGGGACTTCACCGAGGACGGCGGCGTGTCCTGCGCGCTGGAGCTGTTGCGTCCGGCCGACGGCGGCACGCGTCCGCCGGTCACCGCGCTCTACACCAGCTCCCTCGCCCAGGCCATAGGCGCGATGGCGGCGGTCCGGCACCTCGGCCTGCGGATACCCGAGGACGTCTCTGTGGTCGGGAACGACGACCTGCCCGTCGCCGGCCACCTCTCCCCGCCGCTGACCACCGTGGCGATGCCCCTGTACGAGCTGGGCGCCGCGGCCGTGGAGGCCCTGGTGACCACCATCCAGGGCGCGCCCGCGGGAGACGTCGTCGTACCCACCGAACCACGCCTGATGCTGCGCGGTTCCACGGCAAGACCGGGAGAATCACCATGAGCCGCGCCGGGCTCACACGCTTCGCGGACCGTACCGCCCTGCTCACCGCGGCCGCCTCCGGCATCGGCGAGGCCACCGCCCATCGCCTCGCCGCGGAGGGGGCGTCGGTCCTCGTCACCGATGTGGACGCCGAGGGCGCCCGCCGGGTGGCCGAGGAGGTCCGCGCCCGGGGCGGACGGGCCCGGCACCGCGGACTCGACGTCACCTCGGCCGACGCCTGGGCCGAGGCCGTCGAGGCGGTGACGTCCTGGACCGGGCACCTCGACGTCCTGCACCTCAACGCCGGCCGGAACCGGTCCGGGGCGGCGCACGAGCTGGACGACGCCGCATGGCACGACCAGCTACGGCTCTGCCTCGACTCGGTGTTCTACGGCGTCCGGGCCGCTGTCCCCCTGCTGCGGACCGCCCGGGGCGCGGTGGTGATCACCTCGTCCGTGCACTCGGCCATCGGCTTCAAGGGCTTCCCCGCCTACGCGGCGGCCAAGGGCGGCATCGACGCCCTGGTACGCCAGCTCGCCGTCGAGTACGGCGGTGAGATCAGGTTCAACTCCATCCTTCCCGGCGCCGTGGTCACGGCCCTGTGGGCGCGCACACCGCCGGAGTACCAGGCCCGGACCGCCGCGCGTGCGCCGGTCGGCCGGCTCGGCACCCCCGAGGACATCGCGGCCGCCGTGGCCTTCTTCGCCTCCGACGACGCCTCGTTCATCACCGGCCAGAACCTGCTCGTGGACGGCGGCCGCAGCATCAGCTCCCACGAGTAGGGCGTGGCCGCCGCGGGTGGTCACGCAGGCGGCCGCGCGCGCCTGCCCCTGCCCTGCCCTGACCTGCCAACCCCGGCGTACACCCGCCCCGGCATCCCCTCACCCCGTACACCCCTGCCCGCAGCCACCGGCCCTCGGGCCGCGCACCCGGACCCGGAGGTCCGCACCATGAAGATCACTGGATACGAACTCTTCCTCGTCGAACCGCGCTGGCTCTTCCTGCGCGTCGACACGGACGAGGGCATCTCCGGCTGGGGAGAGCCCATCGTCGAGGGCAAGGCGCACACCGTCGCCCGTTGCGTCGAGGAGATGTTCGACTACCTCGTGGGGCAGGACCCGGCCCGCATCGAGGAGCACTGGCAGGTGCTCGCCAAGGGTGGCTTCTACCGGGGGGGTGTCGTGCTCAACAGCGCCCTGGCCGGCATCGACCAGGCCCTGTGGGACATCGCGGGCAAGACCCACGGCGTCCCGGTGCACCAACTGCTCGGCGGCCACGTGCGCGACCGGGTGCGTATCTACGGCTGGATCGGCGGGTCGACCCCGCAGAAGATGGCCGAATCGGCGGCCGAGCAGGTCGCCAAGGGCCTGACCGCGGTGAAGCTCAACCCCTGCGGGAAGCTGGAGCCGCTCGACACGCCCGCCGCGATCCACGCCATCGTGGACCGGGTGACCGCGGTGCGCGAGGCCATCGGCCCGGACCGCGACCTGGCGCTGGACTTCCACGGCCGCTTCAGCGGGGCGATGTCCCGTCGCGTCCTGCCGCTCCTCGAGCCCCTGCTGCCGATGTTCGTGGAGGAACCCGTACTGCCGGAGTTCACCCAGGACCTCGGCGCCGTGGTCCGCTCCACCTCCATCCCCATCGCCACCGGCGAGCGGCTCTACTCCCGCTGGGACTTCCGCTCCGTGCTGTCGGACGGCATCGCCGTGGCACAGCCGGACATCAGCCACGCCGGAGGCATCTCCGAGACCCGCCGCATCGCGGCGATGGCCGAGACGTACGACGTCCTGGTCGCGCCGCACTGCCCGCTCGGCCCGATCGCGCTGGCCGCCAGCCTGCAACTCGACTTCGCCGCCCCCAACTTCCTCATCCAGGAGCAGGCACTCGGTATCGGCTACGGCGACAGCAGCGGACTGCTGGACTATCTCGTCGATGCCGAGCCCTTCGCGTTCCGCGACGGTTACATCGACCGTCTGACCGCACCGGGCCTGGGTATCACCATCGACGAGAGCGCGGTCCGTGCGGCCGCCGAACGCGGACACCGCTGGCGCAACGACGTGTGGCGCAACGCCGACGGCTCGCTGGCCTCCTGGTGACAGCCCTGTCGTAGTGGAACAGCAGCCTTCCCTCCGGCCAGAAGTCCACCTCCGAGCTCAGGTCCCAGCTCTGACAGGGCACGGGACAGGTGCGCATCCGAGAGGAAACCCTCCGCTGTGTCCGATCCACGCATGAGCACCTTTCGCCGTCGGCTGCCGGGAGTCGTCTACGGCGGGGACTACAACCCGGAGCAGTGGCCGAGGGAGGTGTGGCAGGAGGACGTCCGGCTCATGCGAGCCGCGAACGTGCGGCTCGTGAGCCTGGGCGTCTTCTCCTGGGCCATGCTGGAGCCGGCCGACGGCCGGTTCGACTTCTCCTGGCTCGACGAGATCATGGACCTGCTGTGGTCGAACGGCATCCATGTCAACCTCGCGACACCGAACGCCGCGCCACCGCCGTGGCTGGCCACCGACTTTCCCGAGACGCTCTCGGCCGACCGGCGGGGAGTGCGGCACGGCATCGGCAGCCGAGGCCACTTCTGCCCCTCCTCCCCGGTCTACCGGGACCGCAGCCGGCGCATCGCGACCAAGCTGGCCGAGCGCTACGGGAAGCACCCCACCCTCGCGATGTGGCACATCGGCAACGAGTACCACTCCGACTGCTACTGCCCCTCGTGCGACGACCGCTTCCGCGCGTGGCTGCGGCAGCGGTACGGCACTCTGGACGAACTCAACGACCGGTGGGGCACGGCGTTCTGGAGCCAGCGCTACAGCGACTGGTCCCAGGTGCACCTGCCCGGTCCTGTGCGCGGCTGGGTCAACTCCTCCCGCGAGCTGGACTTCTCCCGCTTCACCTCGGACATCCTGCTGGAACTCGTCACGCACGAGCGCGACCTGCTGCACGGGATCACGCCCGAGGTGCCGGCGACCACCAACTTCTTCCAGTGCCGGCTGACCGACAGCCACCGGTGGGCGAAGGAGCTCGATGTCGTCGCCTTCGACTGCTACCCCGACCCGGGACAGCCCCACTCGCTGGTCACCGCCGCCTTCCAGTACGACCTGATGCGCTCCCTGCGCGGTGGCCGGCCCTGGATGCTGATGGAGCAGGCGGCCGGCGCGGTCAGCCAGTGGCAGACCAACCAGGTCAAGCAGCCGGGGCGGATGCGCCTGGGCTCCTACCAAGCCCTGGCGCACGGATCCGACGCGGTGATGTTCTTCCAGTGGCGGGCCTCACGCCAGGGGCAGGAGAAGTTCCACTCGGCGATGCTGCCGCACGGCGGTGAGAAGACCCGGACCTGGCAGGAGGTCAAGGCGCTCGGCAACGAACTGCGGGCCGTCGACGAGATCGCCACGGCGCGGACCAGCGCCCGGGTCGCGATCGTGTGGGACTGGCAGAACTGGTGGGCCGTGGAAGGCCGCGCCCACCCGGACAACACCTTCGACTACCGGGACACCGTGGCCCGGCACTACCGCGCCCTGTGGAACAGCCAGGTCGCCGTCGACGTCGTCACCCTCGACGACGACCTGTCGCCCTACCGCGTCCTGGTCGTCCCCAACCAGTACCTGATGACCTGTCAGCACAGCGCGTCGGTGCGCGGGTTCGTGGAGGACGGTGGCCATCTCGTCGTCTCGTACTTCTCCGGGATCGTCGACGAGGACGACCGGATCGTCGAGGGCGGCTGTCCCGGTGCCCTGCGCGAGATCATCGGCGCGCGCGTCCAGGAGTTCTCCCCGCTGCCCGCCGAGTCCACCGTGCCGGTCCGGGAGGCCGCCGGGCAGACCGCCCTGAACGGCTTCTCCGCGACCGCTTCCGGGTGGCAGGACGACCTCGAAACGGAGACCGCCCGCCCACTCGCCACCTACGGTCAGGGGCACCTCGCCGGTAAGGCCGCGGTGATCGAGCACGAACTCGGCGAGGGCCGTGCGGTGTATGTGGGAACGCGTCTGGACGACGACGCCCTCGAGGCGGTGGTGCGGCACGTCCTGGACCATGCCGGGGTTCGGCCGGTGCACGCCGCACCGCGGGGCGTCGAGACCACCGAGCGACGGACGGAGACCAGCGCCTACTTGTTCCTGCTGAACCACCGCCAGGACACGGTGACCCTCACTCTCGACCGCTCCGGCACCGACCTGATTACCGGACGCCGTCTCGAGGCCGGGGAGAGGCTCGTCCTCGATGCGGCGGACGTCGCCGTCGTGCGCAGTCCCCTGCCTCCCCCGGAGCACGCCGAGCCGTCGCCGAGCGGCGACTGAACCCCCTGATTCCAGCCCCACCCCATCAGTTGATCCCCTCGGTGCACCCTGTGCACCAGTACGGCAGCTCCAAGGTTCCGAGCGCCCAGGGCCACTCACCACGACTCCATCGCCACCGCAGGCAAGCTCCGCGGCACCCGGCGCCCTTCCTCACCACGACAGCGGCAGCCGACTCCACTGTCGCCCTCGCAGCCACCGCCCGCGCCGCGTCGCGACCACTGAGTTTCGTCCGTCGAGGTCGACGTGCGGCTCAGCGATGCTCAGTGCTCCCGCGTCACCGCCTGACGCAGGGCGGGCAGGTACCGGGCGGCCCCGCCGTCGTTGTGGATGCTGTGGCGAATTCGGCGAACGGCCGGCAAGTGGTGCGAGAGTCTCAGCGACACGCCGTGCACGCGGCGTGTCGCTGAGACCGTGCGGACACTTGGCTCCCGCCGCGCGACATTCGCCCACAGCATCGTTGTGGCCGGCGGGGCCGACGGGGCCGACGGGGCCGACGGGGCGGCCGACGGGGTCGGCGGGGCCGGCGGGGCCGGCGGGGCGAGTGTCGGCGTTGAGGTCGATGTGCTCCTTCGTGGTGTGGCCGTACACCGTGGCGCCCAGGGCGCCGTTGCCGGCGGCGGTGCCTAGGAGAGAACGCCGTCAGCGGCTTGTCGGTACCCCAGGTTCAGCACGGCCGGAAGCCGATCGTCAGGGTGACCGGGCGGGCGATCAGCTCGTGCTGGGGCTGGGTCGCGGGGCCGCAGGCACCGCTGCCGATGCCCTGCTGGGCGGCATCGAGGTTGACGTACACCCGGTCACGGGGCCGCAGGTCGGTGGTGTGCCGGGCCTGGTCGAGATCCGAGCTGGTCCAGGGCCGGACCGTGAGGTCGAGGTGGGGGTGGGCGGTGATGGCCAGGCCACTGCCCTGGCCGCCGGTCAGCCGGGCGTGGCGGACCTGACGCCGGTTGCCGTTCTCCTGCGGGAGCACGTACGGCGTCTGGAGGTCGTCGACGCGGGCGGTGAAGCGCCCGACGCGGACGGCGGCGGTGGTGTCGGAGTACGCCTCGCCGGGGCCGAGACCGAACCAGTCGACGGTCTCTATTTCCGGCGGGAGGGAGAGGCGGATGCCGATGCGCGGGAGCGGGCAGGGCCAGGTCCCGACGGGCTCGGTGGTCAGCGAGAGCCTCAGCAGCCCGGGGTCCTCGGCGTCGGCCGCCCAGCGGAAGACGGTGCGCATGGCGTAGTCGGCGCCGGCGGGGGCGGTGCGGGTGGTGACGTCCAGGCCGCCGTCGTGGGGCCGGACGCGGACGGTCCGGTGTTCGAGGCGGTCCAGGCCCGCTTTGCGCCAGGCCTCGGCGAGGGGGCCGCCCCAGGTGCGCAGGTCGTTGTCGGTGGGGGCGCGCCAGAGATCGAGGCGGGGACCGTCGACGTCGAGGTCGCCGCCGAGCCGCAGCAGCGTCCCGGTGACGGCGTCGAAGACCGCCGGGCCGAGAGCGTACGTGCCGTCGGCGAGGACCGGCGTCAACGGCCTTCCCAGTGGCGGGGCTTCGGGCGCCGGGCCGACGGTCGCGGCCTGGGACCAGGCGATCTCGTGCCCGGCCGGGGCCCAGGGCTCGTCCTCGGCCAGCTCGGCGGTGACCGTCACCCAGCGCTCCTCGCCCTCCTCCAGGGGGGCGTCGCAGAGCTTGGCCAGGGCCTCGGGCCAGGTCAGTTCGGCGGCGGCGCCCGCGGCGACCGGCGGTACCGCGAGTTCCCCGTCGCCCCGGACGTGGCCCTGGTCCTCGACCGTCCAGCGGAACCGCAGATGTGCGGTGTCGAGGGTGTGCAGGTGGCTGCGGACGCGGATGGTTCGGCCGGCCGGGTCGACGGTGATCCGGACCGGCTCAACGGCCTTCTTGTACTCGGTGAGGCCGGGCGAGGGGGTGCGGTCGGCGAAGACGAGGCCGTCGCAGACGAAGTTGTCGTCGTGCACCGGTTCGCCGAAGTCACCGCCGTACGCGAAGTGTTCGCGGCCGTCCGGGGTCCGGCGCCGGATGCCGTGGTCGATCCACTCCCAGACGAAGCCGCCGTGCAGCCTCGGATAGCTCTCGAAGAGGTCCTGGTACTCGCTCAGGCCGCCGGGTCCGTTGCCCATGGCGTGCGCGTACTCGCACAGGATGAAGGGCATGGTGCGCCGCCTGGCGTCCTGGGCCGGGTCACGGGTGACGGACTCGTGTCCGCGGCCGATCACGCCCAGCCTGTTGTAGTCGATGTACATCTGGCTGAAGACGTCCGTGTAGTCACAGTTGTCGTCGCCCTCGTAGTGGATGAGCCGCTCCGGGTCGCGCTCGCGCGTCCATTCGGCCATGGCCCGCAGGTTGGAGCCGTGCCCGGCCTCGTTGCCGAGCGACCACATGACGACCGACGGGTGGTTCTTGTCGCGCTCGACCATGCGGCGCATCCGGTCGAGGAACGCCTCGCGCCAGCGCGGATCGTCGCTGGGGTTGCCCTCCCAGCCGACCAGGCCGAAGCCGTGGGTCTCCAGGTCGCACTCGTCGACGACCCACAAACCGTACTCGTCGCACAGGTCGAGGAACGCGGAGTCCGGCGGGTAATGGCTGGTGCGTACGGCGTTGACGTTGTGCCGCTTCATCAGCAGCACGTCGGCGAGCATGTCCTCGTGGCTGAGGGTGCGCCCGGTGTCGGGGTTCCACTCGTGGCGGTTGATGCCGCGGAAGAGCACGGGCCGCCCGTTGGCGAGGATGAGGCCGTCTCGGACCTCGATCCGGCGGAAGCCGATCCGCAGCGGGATCCGCTCCCCCGCGGTCGCCAACTCGGCGTCGTAGAGCCTGGGTCGCTCTGCGGACCAGGGCACGATCCCGGCGACGGTGTGCGGCCCGGCGGGGTCGGCGTCGGTGATGCCCAGCTCGGGGACGGTCAGACGGGCCGGTGCGCCGGTGGTCTGTACGGAGAGGGTGCCGTGCCCGGTGAGGTGGTCGTAGTCGGCGTGGACGAAGACGTCGGTGAGCGCGCCGTCCGGGCGGGAGAGCAGGGCGACGGGGCGGAAGATACCCGACAGCCACCACATGTCCTGGTCTTCCAGGTAGCTGGCGGCCGACCACTGGTGCACGCGTACGGCCAGGGTGTTGGGCCCGCCCGCCCTGACGGTGTCGGTGACGTCGAACTCGGTGGGCAGGCGGCTGCCCTTGCCGTCACCGAGGAGGGTGCCGTTGAGCCAGACGGCGAAGCAGGAGTCGACGCCCTCGAAGCGCAGCAGCGTACGCCCGGCCGGCCACAGGGCAGGGAGGGTGAACTCGCGGCGGTACTCCCCCGTCGGGTTGGCGTCGGGGACGTGTGGCGGGTCGATCGGGAAGGGGAAGATCTGGTTGGTGTAGGCCGGCGCCCCGAAGCGCGGCTCGCCCGGCAGCCCGTCCATCTGCCAGCAGGACGGCACCGCGATCGTGTCCCAGCCGCTGTCGTCGAAGCCGTCCGCCTCGAAGCCCTCGGTGACGTGCGGCAGGCCTGCGGCGAGATGGAACCGCCAGGTGCCGGTCAGGTCCAGGACGGGAGCGTCCGACGTGAAGGCGGCGCGGGGCTGCGCGCGGCCGTGACCCGGCGAGTGGTTTTCCAGGTAGTCGTGCGCGGTGGACTCGCTCATGGGGCACTCTCCTGAGGCGGTGCGGGCGTGGAAGGGGGCTGGGCGCACGGCCCTGCCCGTGATGTCATCCGGTCGGCGGTGCGGAGCTCGCGCGGACCAGGAGTTCGGGGGTGGTGAGGGCCAGCGAGGGCGGCACGGGCCGGTTCTCGGCGATCCCGCGCAGCAGAAGTCCGGTGGCCTCCTGGGCCATCTGCCGTTTCGGGAGGGCCACGGTGGTCAGCGGCGGATGAGCGTGTGCGGCCTGCGGGATGTCGTCGATGCCGACGACCGAGACGTCCTCGGGTACCCGCAGGCCGTGTCGCTGTACGGCCTCCATCACCCCCAGGGCGATGGCGTCGGTGGACGCGAACACCGCCGTCGGGCGGTCGGGGGCGTCCAGGGCGAGCATGGCCGCGTCGTATCCGGACTCGGAAGTCGCCCTGGGGGTGGGGAACACCGAGCCTTCGGGGACGTCGAGGCCGTCCTCGGCGAAGGCACGCTTGGCGCCGCTGACCCTGATGCGGTGTGCCGGGAGGTCGGCGATCACCGTCAGCCGGCGGTGGCCGAGCTCCCTCAGGTGCAGGCCGGCCAGATACCCGGCCTGCTCGTAGTCGATGGTGACCACGGGCAGCGTGTCCGGCGGGTCGATCTCCCAGGCGCACAGGACGACCGGCAGGCCGTAGTCGTCCAGCAGCGGGACGTGGTCGCTCAGGTCGGAGTCGCCGGCCACCAGAAGCGCGTCCACGGACCGGCTGGACAAGGAGGTCAGGTGCCGGCGGGCGCGCTCGCCGGCACCCCGGGTCGTGGCCAGGAGCAGGTGATAGCCGTGCTCTTCCAGCAGGGTCTCCACTTCCTCCACCACCTCCGAGTAGAACGGGTTGGCGATGGTGGGCACGATGAAGCCGATGGTCATCGTCGTACCGGTGGCCAGACTGCGCGCGACCAGGTTCGGGGTGTAGCCCAGCTCCGTGATCGCCGCCTCGACTCTGGCCCTGGTGCCGGGGCTGACGACCGACCGCCCCCGGACCACATTGGAGACGGTCTGCTTGGTGACGCCGGCGCGCTTCGCGACATCGGCCATGGTGACCACGGAGCGGTACCACCTCTCATTTGACCGGTAAAACGACGGGCCCCGGATTCTTACAGCGGCCGAAGAGAGCAGTCAAGGCGTTCACCGTTCAGGTCTTCCGCCGGGCTCGGACCAGCCCGAAGAGAGGGCGGCAGGCGACTTCTTGACGCACCCCGACCTGCGTGGCTAACGTCTTGCCCCGCCAAGCATTTGACCGGTCAAAAGTCCGAGCGGACTCGACGGCGTCCGGTCGTGGGAGCACCTGCTGCTCAACCGACGACGGCCCCGGCGCCCGCAACACCCTCACAGACCCCGAACGGATCGCCCCCGCATGGTCGACGCCGGCGGCGTTACCGCAGGTGCTGACCTCCACGCTGCCACCGCTGTCCTGGAACGTCATCCGCGCGGCTGTCACCGCGGCCCGGAACTGAGAAGGAACGCTGTTTCCATGACTCTCTTCAGCGCTCAGGGCGGCGCCCTCGAACGGCGCGCCCCGCACGAGGTCCTGGTCATCGAGCCGTGGGGCCCGCACTCGGTACGGGTCCGCGCCCGCGCCCTGCGAGACCTCGACGAAGCGGTCGCCGGCCGCAGCCTCGACGGCGGCACCGTCACCCACACCGACTACGCCGTCACCTCCGGCGGGATCGACGACACGCTCCCCGGGGCCCTCGACGTCCCCGCCGCCGGCCCGCCCGCCACCGTGACCGCCTACGACGACGGCACCGCCCGCCTCGTCAACGGCCGGCTCACGGTCGAGGCCGACCGGGGCGGCAAGCTGCGCTTCCTGCACACCGCCACCGGTCGCGAACTGCTCGCCGACAAGCGTCCGTACACCTGGTATCCGGAGCCGCGCGCGTACGCACCGCTCGCCGACGGCACGTATCGCGTCGAGCAGAGCTTCGAGGCGTACGACGGTGAGCGGATCCACGGCCTGGGCCAGCATCTGCACGGCCGCCTGGACCAGAAGGGCCTGGTGGTCGACCTGGTCCAGGGCAACACCATCGCCGCCATCCCCTTTCTGCACTCCTCCCGTGGCTACGGCCTGCTGTGGAACAACCCGGCGATGGGCCGGGTCGAGCTGGGCGCGGACACCACGCGCTGGGTCGCCGACTCCGCCAGGCAGATCGACTACTGGGTCACGGCGGGTGACACCCCGGCCGAGATCATGGAGGCCTACGCCGACGCCACCGGCCATCCGCCGCTACTGCCCGAATGGGCGGCCGGTTTCTGGCAGTCCAAGCTGCGCTACCGCACGCAGGACGAACTCCTGGCCGTCGCCCGCGAGTACAAGGAGCGCGGGCTGCCGCTGTCGGTGATCGTCTGCGACTTCTTCCACTGGACCCGTATGGGCGACTGGGACTTCGACGAGACCGACTGGCCCGACCCGGTCGCCATGGTCAAGGAGCTGGACTCGCTCGGCGTCAGGCTCGCGGTGTCCGTCTGGCCCACGGTGGAGCCCGGGAGCGACAACTACGAAGCCCTGCTGGCCGCCGGACACCTCGTCTGCGACAGCCACGGCGGTTTGCTGACCTTCCCCTGGCCCTCCCGGGGCCACGGCGAGAACCACCAGCCGATGGCGTACCTCGACTCCACCGCCCCCGCCGCCCGCCGCCACCTCTGGCAGCAGCTGCGCGAGCACTACCGAGCGCTCGGCGTCGCCGCCTTCTGGCTGGACGCCTGCGAGCCCGATCTGACCCCGGAACTCGCCGCCCGCGCGGTCTACTCGGCGGGCCCCGGCGTCCAGGTCGGCAATCTGTACGGGCTCCTGCAGGCGCGCGCCGTCGCCGACGGGCTGGTCGAGGACGGCGAGGACCGCCCGCTCACTCTGATCCGCTCCGCCTGGGCCGGCAGCCAGCGCTACGGCGCCGCCCTCTGGTCCGGCGACATCCGCCCCACCTTCGAGTCGCTGGCCCAGCAGGTGCGGGCCGGGCTGAACGTCGCGATGAGCGGCATCCCGTGGTGGAACACCGACATCGGCGGCTTCTCCGGCGGCGACCCGGCCGATCCCGCGTATCAGGAGGTGCTGGTCCGCTGGTTCCAGTACGGCACCTTCAGCCCGATCATGCGCCTGCACGGCGACCGTGAGCCCACCCGCCCCTTCTCGGCAGACATGACCGGCGGGCCGAACGAGGTCTGGTCCTACGGACCGCGGGCCTACCCGATCCTCACCGAACACCTGCGGCTGCGCGAGCGCCTGCGCCCCTACTTGCTGGAACTGTCCGTACAGGCGCACCGCACCGGCGCCCCGGTCATGCGGCCGCTGTTCTTCGGCTTCCCGGGCGACGACCACGCCTGGAGGGTCGACGACCAGTTCCTGCTGGGCCCCGACATCCTGGTCGCGCCGGTCACCGAGCCGGGCGCCCGCAGCCGCACCGTCTACCTGCCTGCCGGGACCCGCTGGACCGACACCGCCACGGGCGAGGTCCACGAGGGCGGCACGGCACCCGACGTGGCCGCCCCGCTGGAGCGCATCCCGGTCTTCGTCCGCGAGGGCGCCGCCGCCAGAGACGCTTTCACTTCCACGAACGCCGCATGACGACTCAGTGCGTTGTGGCAGACCGGATCTCGTTCGAGTTGGCGGCGCTCGCCCGGCGCCAAGTGCAGCACCACCTTTGGCGGCAGCCCCCGCTCACCACCGATGTCGACGGACTCGACGTATCTCGTGACGTCGCGGCCCTCCACGACAACCCCGTACGAGCTGCCGTTGAAGGTCATCAGAAAGCGTTTCAGGTTCGTCGGCGGCAGAGCCGAAACCAGTGCAACCCAGGCCTAGTTGACACACGATACCCTCACGAATCTCACGTCCCGCTCACCTATGGAAACCCTATTTTCTCTACGCTTCCCCTCCCGTGCCGCGCGCAGGACCCGGCCGTCCGGCACGGAGCACCCGCGCGGCCAGAGCCTGTGGGGGGTTATTGGTCATGAGCCGTGTGAAGAGAGCGTTACTGCATGCCACCGTCGTCCTGGCAACGGTCCTCGGCCTGCTGGCCGTGCCGTTCGGGCCGGGCGCGTCGCAGGAGGCGCAGGCCGCGACGAGCTCGGGGAAGATCTACGTCGACGACGAGCTCTTCGGCATCGCCAACTTCAACGCCGGCCTGCACTACTTCCATCACCACGCGGACTCCGATCCCGACCGGCACAACTTCTTCCAGGTCATGGACGTGTGCAACGACGGGGCGAGCCTCTCCCTCAGCTGGTCCGGTGATGACGTGGGGGACGGTGAGTGGCGCCAGGACGACTGCACCGGCTTCCTGCCCTTCCGTACGTACGTCGTCGAGACCGACTACAAGTGGCGGTCGGAAATGGCCGCCATGGTCTGGAGCATGAATGCCTACGCCGCCGACGGTGACCGCCTGGGCGGCACCGGTGTGCAAAGCGACTGGGCCGGCTCCTTCTCACGGGACGGCGACGATCTGTACTGGTACTCCAGCGTCTACGAGGAGGCGTACTCGTCGACCAGGGACTCCGTGGTCCTCACGGTGATCCCGACGGACAAGGCTCTGGGCGTCCACCTCCCCGACACCATCGACGCGTACACCGAGCAGATCTGGAACCGCGCCACGGACAAGACCCCGCTCCCCGCCTCCGTCTCCGCGGACGAGCGGGAGTCGATGTACAAGCAGCTGTGGTGCCACGTGAAGTTCAACGCCGACGGTCTCGCCGGCGGCCACACCTGGGACCTGGAGGCGGCGCACCCGAACGTCAGCTGGGAACGGGTGAACAACGGCATCAAGGACCACGAATGCAACTGGGGCACCCAAGGTGACGGCGGCTGGTGGAGCGTCCCCGCCCAGCGACCGCGGTGCCCCGGAGGACATGGAGCCCATGGTGGACGCCGGCTCCGACGTGTCCGTCGACGAGGGGTCGCCGGTCACCCTCAAGGGCACGGCGGCCGACGACAACGGCACCCCCACCACCACCTGGAAGTTCACCCCGGGTGACAACGTGGACGAGGGCGCGACCTGCACGTTCGCCGACGCGTCCGCCCCTCGCACCACCCTCACCTGCACCGACGACGGCACGTACACCGCGACCCTCACTGCCGACGACGGCGTCAACTCCCCTGTCTCCGACTCCGCCACCGTCACGGTCCGCAACGTCGCCCCGGCCCTGAAGGTGGCTGCTCCCGCCGACTGGGACGTCCACCGCGTGAACTCCGACGTCGAGGTGAAGGCGTCGTTCACCGACCCCGGCAGCAACGACAGCCACACCTGCAAGGTGACGTGGGACGATGGCACCACCTCCGCCTTCCCCGCCAAGGATGGCTCCTGCGACGCCACCCACGTCTACGACCACGCCGGAATGGACACGATCACCGTCGAGGTGACCGACGACGACGCCGGCAAGGACGACAGCGAGCACATGGTCGTCGTCTACGAACCCCGGGCCGGCCTGGTCAGCGGAACCGGAACGCTCGCCGACGGCGCCGGCTACGGCATCACCGCGAAGTACCCGGCGACCGGCTCCACCGTGCCGGCCGGAACGGTGACCCTGGCCGTCCCCACAGAGGATGGGAAGCGGACCCTGGTATCCACCCACCTCGACTGGCTGGTGATCACCCCGCAGGGCAAGGTCGCCGTCAAGGGTCGCTCGGCCACCCACGGCTTCGTCGGATACCTGGAGAAGGACGCCTTCCGGGGCGTCGTCTGGCCGCTTTCCGAGGGGCCGAACCCGCCCGGGAAGCCGCTCTACGACAGCACTCCGGGAGGGGACTGGGACGTGGACAAGGCAGCTCCGCAGCCGCTGCGTACCGGCCTCACGGTGATCGACACCGGCTGGATCCCGGGCCTGCCGATCCTCTCCGGCGGCCTCCTCGGGGGCCTCGGCTCCACGCTCGCCTCAGTCATCGGCGGCCTGCCCACGCTCGGGGCGGACGTGTCCACGACGGGCGGCAGCATGGTCTGACGCGCGTTCCAGACCGGCGACGGGACGGTGTGTCGGTCGGGCTCCGTGTCCCACCGACACACCTCGGCGCCCCTGCTCCGAGTTCGGCGATCCGCATCGTCAAGACGAGAGGAGCGCCAGCTGCGCCGCCTTCGTCACACAGCCCCAAAAGCGGTCATCTCGCCACAAATACGGCACCCATGGGACATGATTCCGCGGCAAGCGCGCCAACAGCAAAGATGCTGGTTCACAAGACCCGCCATGTGGTCAACGCCCTGCCGAAGTCGGCGCAGGCTCGGGCGTCCGGATCAGAAGAAGGAGGTGGAGAAGGTGCGTCACCGCGCCTACACGCTCGAGGCGCGCGGCTGACTGGTGCGCGAGACCGGTGGGCTGTTCAGCCCTGCGCCGCAGGCAGTCGGTGAGCCCGCTTCTCCGGCCCGCGCGGAGCGTCCCCGGCCAGACGGCGGGTCAGCCTGATCGAGGCGGCCCACCACACCATCTGCTCATGGTCGGTGCGACGCTCGTGATCGCGGTTGAGGCGGCGTGAGCGCGACAGCCAATGTCGGGGATCGGTCTGGCGCTGAAGTTAGTTCTCCAAGCTGCGCGAGGCGGGTCCGCGGCCGCTCCTGCTGGGTGCGGTCCTCTGGGCCGCCGTCGGGGCGGCCGGTGCCGGTCTGCAGTCGATCACCGGCCGGCTCTGAGCTCAGGACGGACAGGGGTCCGCCTGTCCCGTTCCGTTTCCCGCTGACGAACAACGGCTGGGACCCGTCTGAGGCCCGGTCGGCGGAGCTTGAGAACGCGTGGGGCACGTGCCCGGCACTCGACACGCGGCCGGTGAGTCATGGCGCGGTATCCAGCCGCCACGACCCACCGGCCGGTGATCTTCGAAGACGGACCTACCGCCGCTTGGGTCCGATGGCGATGACGCCCTTCGTCCTGGCGCCGGTCCTGTTGTCGTAGAGGACATCGCCGGTGGACCTGTTCCAGATCTTGATGCGGAAGGTGTCCGGGCCGTCGGTGGCGGTGACTCTGAAGGCGTAGCCGCTCTTGCCGCTCACCGTGCCGGTGCCCTGGTGGACGGCCTGGGAGCCGTTCACCACGAGCCAGTCGGAGCCGGTGGAGCGGAAGGTGAGCCGGGCGGAGCCGAAGACGAACGTGGCCTTGCCGGCGGGGACGGTGGCTCCCTTCCGGTACTGGGCGCTCAGGGTGAACGCCGCTTTGCCGGTCAGCCCCGGCTCGGCCGGGTAGGCACCGGCCGGTGAGGTGATCACGCCGACGCCGGCCGCGGGTCCGGCGGCACGGTCGTAGACGATCAGCTCCGCGAGCGTGGTGGTGTCCGTGCCCTCGTCGTCGTCGGTGACCGTGACGACCGGGCGGTGGATGCCCGCGTCCCGGTAGACGTGTGCGGCGCGGCAGCCGGAGTCGGTGACCGTCCCGGTCGTCGGCCTGCTGCCGTCCTTCCAGTCGACCTCGCAGGTCTGGCCGTCGGCCGTGCCCGGATCGTCGAAGGAGGCCGTCACCACGGCGGACCTGCCCACCGGGACGGGCGAGCCGGGGCCCTCGGCGGAGGTGATCGACGGGGCGGCGTTGGAGACCTTGACGGTCGCGGTGTCGGTGCCGCGCCCGCCGGTCAGGGTGACCCGGAAGGTGCCGTCGTCGGTACAGGTGAGGGTCGTGCGGGCCGCCGCGGGGTCCTTGACGGCGCACGGGGCGCCGTCCTGGACGGTCCACTTGGGGGTGCCGGCCCCGGAGACGGTGCCGGCGAGCCTGATCGCCTCGCCCTCGGTGCCGGTGGCGTCCGGCCCGGCGTGGACGACGGTGACCGGGTCGATGCCGCCCAGGGTCGGGACGACCTTCTCGATCAGGCCGTCGGAGTCGAACTCCAGCTTGTCGATGGTGGTTTCGCGGTGGGTTCCGTCACCGCCGGGAATGGCGAAGCGGTGGTAGGCGATGTACCAGTCGCCGGTGTTCGGGACGTGGACGACGGAGTGGTGGCCCGGGCCCTTGATGCCCAGGGACAGGTCCTTCTCCAGGATCACGCCCCGCTTGGTCCACGGCCCGGTGGGCGAGGCTCCGGTCGCGTAGGCGACGCGGTAGTTCTCGTCCCGGGTGTCGTTCTCCGACCACATGAAGTAGTAGGTGCCCTCGCGCTTGATGACGAAGGCCCCCTCGTTGTAGCCGCTCGGGGTGATGTCCGTGACCTTCGAGGTGTCGATGGAGGTCATGTCGTCGCCCAGCGGGACGACGTAGGCGCGGCCGTTGCCCCAGTAGAGGTACTTCTCGCCGTCGTCGTCGGTGAAGACCGCCGGGTCGATCATCTGGCCGCGGAAGTCGCCGGCCTTCAGCAGCGGCTTGCCCAGGGCGTCCTTGAACGGTCCGGTGGGCGAGTCGGAGACGGCGACGCCGATGTTCGCGTCGGCGCAGAAGTAGAAGTAGTACTTCCCGTCCTTCTCGGTCATCGCCGGCGCCCAGGCCCTGCTGTCGGCCCAGCTGACGTCCGGCCCCAGGTCGAGGATGACGCCGTGGTCCTTCCAGTGGACCAGGTCCGTGGAGGAGTAGGCCTTGAACCGCGTGCCGCTCCAGCCCTCGAAGCCGTCGGTCGTCGGGTAGAGGTAGAAGGTGTCGCCGAAGCGCATGATGTGCGGGTCGGCGTTCAGCCCCGGCAGGACCGGTGTCTTCATGATCAGGGCCGACACGGTCCAGGTGCGCTGCGCGCCGTCGGAGCCGGTCACCTCGTACGTCACGGGCTTGGTGAAGTCCCGCACGCTGCCGGAGGCGGGGCTGATCGAGGCACCGTTGGCGAGGCTGAACTCCGGTGCCAGGGCGGTGATGTCCGTGCCCGCCTTCAGCGGCAGGGTGATCCTGCTGTCGGCGTCGTCGATCAGTGCGTCGGCCTTCAGCGCCGGGTGGGTCACCTTCGCGATGCCCGTCGTGTTGCCGCTGAGCTCCTGGACCTCCGCGGAGGACAGGGCCCGGTCGTAGACGCGGAAGTCGTCGACCTCGCCGCCGAAGTAGGGGTCCGCCCCGTACAGCGACCTGCCGATGTAGCCGCTGTGGTCCTTGTCCGCGTCGTACAGGTCGGACGGCTTGATGCCGACACCGGTCGCGCGGGCCGCCTCGAAGCCTTCGACGTACAGGACCATCGTGCCGGTCGTGCCGTCGAGGGTCACGGTGACGTGCCGCCACTGCCCCGGCGTGAGCTGTGAACCGGCCGTCACCTTGGACTCCGCCTGCCAACTGGCCTTCGTGATCGCCGAGTACAGCTTGGAACCGCCGTTGGACGGAGTGGCGAAGAGGTACTTGTCGCTGTCGGGACCCAGCCCGAACAGCCACTGGAAGGCGTCGCCGCCCTTCCACTTGGCGTACGTCGAAACCGTCACGCTGGCGGCGTCCTTCAGCACGCCGTTCGGGATCTTCACGTACGGAGAGGTGGTGGAGTTGCTGGAACCGCCGGACATCCTGAACGAGCCGCCGTGTACGCCGCTGCCGAAGTCGGGGGTGCGGACGTAGGTGCCGTGGTGGCCGTGCCCGCTCGCGTCACGGGCGATGCTGCCGCCCGTCTCGTCGAAGTCGTAGT
The DNA here is from genome assembly GCF_055578235.1 of Streptomyces sp. NPDC033136. Lineage (NCBI taxonomy): Bacteria > Bacillati > Actinomycetota > Actinomycetes > Kitasatosporales > Streptomycetaceae > Streptomyces > Streptomyces sp. NPDC033136. The sequence continues at coordinate 246,857 of NZ_JBVIPD010000010.1, read as the reverse complement.
GCAGGAGCAGGTCCGCCGGGACGTCGGAGCCCTCCGCCGACACGGTGACCTCGGCCCGGACCGGAATCGCGGCGCCGCTCGGCAGGCTGCCGGTCACGGTGAAGGTGCCCGCCCGTGCGTACGACGACGCCGGCACGTCCGCCCAGTCGACGGAGACCGGACGCCTGACGCCGTCGGCGTACTCGGCGACGACCGTGGCCGGCAGGACCGGGGCTTCGCCGACCCGCGTCTTCACCGACACGTCCTCGACGCTCTTGACCAGCTGGTCGGGCTGGTAGGCGCGCAGCAGCCGGTCGTACTCGGCCTGGGTGACCGGCAGCACGGTGCCGTGCCTGGGCTTGGCGGGCAGGTCGTAGCCGGTGGAGGGGGTCCAGGTGCCGGAGTCGAGGTCGGTCGTCTCGAACGGGATGTAGCCGCGGCCGCCGAACTCGTCGAGGAACGCGTACCACTTCTGCTCGGTGTTGGACTTGAACACCAGTGGTCCCTCGGCGGCGTTCATCGCGCCCTTGCCGATGCCCTCGGCGACCGCGGTCCAGGACGGGTTCCGGATCGAGTCGCTCTTCTCCTGGAAGATGAACTTGCTGTTGGGGGTGGAGGATGAGTTGTTCCGCTCGTCCTTGGACAGGCGGTAGTACGTGCCGTCGTGCCGGATCATCGTGGAGTCGATGACCGAGTAGCCGCGGTCGATCCAGACCTTGGGCTCGCTGAAGGTGTGGAAGTCGCGGGTGGTGGCGTACATCATGCGGTTGTACGTGTTGCCGGAGTGGTCGGCGTTGTCGTAGAGCTTCGACGCCCAGAAGACGACGTACTCGCCGCGCTCGGCGTCGTAGAACGCCTCCGGCGCCCAGGTGTTGCCGGCGCTGTCGGGTGACACCCTGACCAGGCGCTGGTTCGTCCAGTGCACCAGGTCGGTGGACTCCCAGACCATGATGGACTTGCTGCCGGTGCGCTGGGAGGCGTCCCAGTCGCCGTTGCCGTAGATCCTGAGGTCGGTGGCGATCTGGTAGAACTTGTCGCCCTCCGGGGAGCGGATGATGAACGGGTCGCGCAGGCCCTTCTCGCCGAGGGTGGAGGTGAGGACCGGTTTGCCGTCGTTCAGTTCACGCCAGTGCAGCGGGTCGTTGCCCTTGCTGAGGGCTGCGTAGAGCTGTTCGCCGTCCGAGGTGCCCTCGCCGGTGAAGTAGCTGAACATGTAGCCCTTGAGGGCGGCCTCGGCGGGCAGTTCGGGCACCTTGGCCGTCATGACGCGTCTGGCCTCGGCCTCGCCCTTGGTGACGGTGGCGGTCAGCTCGACGGTGGTGGCGCCGTCGCCGTGCGTGGGGCGGTGCACCTCGCCGTCGGCGGATACGACGTCCGGTTTCGCGGAGGACCAGGTCACGGCCGTGCCGAAGGCGCCCCTCCTGGGCAGGGTGAGGTTGCCGCGTGCGTCGTCGAGGTTGTGCACCGTGAGCGCCTCGGCCGCCTGCCGGGTGGCGGCGGCGTCGTCGAGCGCGGGCCGGACCGTGACGTCGAAGGTCCTGGTGCCGGTCACGGTGCCCTTCCTCAGGGTCGCCGTGAGCGTGGCACGGCCGTCCGGTGAGCCGGCCTCGGGGCGGGTCACCTTGCCGCTGTCGGACACCACGGACGGGTTGTCGCTGCTCCAGCTGATGGCGGAGCCACCGGCCGTGCCGGTCCTGGGCAGGTCCAGGTCGGAGGTGATGCCGCTGGTGTCGCCGAGGCTCAGGGCTTCCTCGTCGTCGGCGACACCTTGCGTGGCGACGGGGAGGGAGAGCTGCTCGACCTCCGCACCGTCCAGTGCCCGGTCGTAGACACGGAAGTCGCGTATCCGGCCCTTGAAGAGCTTGTCGCCGTCGTAGACGGACTTGCCGATGTGGTTGGCCTTGGTGGTGCCGGAGCCGATGGCGCCGGGCGTGGTGGTCACCGAGGTGTTGCGGCCGACCTCGACACCGTCCTCGTAGAGGACACCCGTGGAGCCGGTCTGGGCGTAGGTGACCTGCTTCCACACGCCACGGGTCAGATGGTGGGAGTCGGACGGCTTGGTGGTCTGCTCGGTCGACCAGTTGCCCGTCGCGACGGAGGTGCGGAAGGAGTTCCCGGTGGTGAACAGGTAGCCGTTGCCGCTGCCCGCGCTGCTGTTGCCGAAACCGTAGAGGAAGTAGGGCGTGCTCTGAGTGGAGTCGATCATCACGTCCATGGAGACGGTGATCGAGTCCATGCCCTTCATGATGTCGTCCGGCACCTTGATGTAGGTGTCGGATCCGTTGAAGGCGAGCCCCTGACCGGATGCCGACCAGTCGGCGGTGCCGCTGACCGTGCCGTCCCGGCCGTTGCCGGAGGCGTCGGTGACGGTACTGCCGGAGCCTGCGTCGAGCTTGTACCACAGGGCCAGGCCGTCGGTGATGTCCGCGGCCGCCGGTGCCGCCTCTGCCGCCTGTGCGGGAGCGGTGGGTCCGGCGAGGGTGAGCAGCATCGACGCGGCGGTCAGTCCGGCGAGTTGGCCCGCCCGACGTCTCGCGCGGCTGCGAAGTCGTGCGACGTGCGTCATATCGAGGTTCCCTGCTGAGGCATGGTTGATGACGGGCAAGGCGGAACGCAGAACGATGAGCGGCAGAGGCGACGGCAAGTCCCTTCCGTGAACGTGCCGTTACACGCGGGGAATGTGTGTTGCGAGAGTCTCAGTCGACTCCCGGGGCAGCGTCAATAGGTTCCGAACAATGTCCGACAGGTCGAACACTTCTGTCCGACTCGCGGTGATCCACGGCGGCGAGCCGGGCCGTACGTGGTCGGCCCCCTGTCCCTGGAAGGCCATCAGTTCCCGGCCCGGTTCCCTGAGCGCGGACGGTCAGGGCCGTTTCACCCCAGTCACGCGCTTGACCTGGATCCGCGCGTACGCCGGGGAGATGTCCGGGTCAAGGCGGAGGCGGAGCCGGTGACCGCGTTTTTGAGATGGATGACACCCAGGATCCGGGCGCCGTCGGTGACCTCGACGGGCGTCCAGCAGCGGCGTACCGCAGCCTTCGGAGATCCGGTCGCGACGCACTCGGCGTCCTCGGCGGCCGTGCCGCCCTGTTCGCACACCCACGCCACGACCGAACCGGCCGCGCCTTTGCGGACCTTACGGGTGATGCCGCCTTCGGTGAGGTCGGCACCCACATCCGCGTCCGGGCGGTGAAAGTGATCCACTCGGCGTGCGCCGGCTGTCTCCAGTGGCGCTCGCGCAGCCCGTACTGCGGCCGTCCTTGGCGGCTCCCTTTCGGCAGCCCGTACGCCCTTGACGCGCTCCATACGCCTCAGCTGAGCTCGGCGAAGGCCTCCACCGCGTGGGTCTTGCCGGTGACCACGAGGACGTCGCCCTTCTGCACGACCGTTTCGGCGGTGGCGTACGTGAAGTCCTCGCCGGGGCGTTTGATGCCGACGACCGTGATGCCGTATCTGGTGCGGACCTGGCTCCGGGCGAGGGGGACGCCGGTGATGAGGTCCGGGGCGACGGTCTTGACCAGCGCGTAGTCGTCGTCGAACTCGATGAAGTCGAGCATGCGGCCGGTGACCAGGTGGGCGACGCGTTCGCCCATCTCGTGCTCGGGCAGGACGACGTGGTGGATGCCGAGGCGTTCGAGGATCTGGCCGTGCTGGCGGCTGATGGCCTTGGCCCAGATGTTGGGGACCTCGGCCTCCAGCAGGTTGGAGCTGACCAGGATGCTGGCCTCGATATCGGTGCCGATACCGACGACGGCGCTGGTGAACTCGTGGACGCCGAGCTGGTGCAGCACCTCGGGGTCGGTGCAGTCGGCGACCGCCGAGTGGGTCAGGCCGTCGCTGTACTTCTGCACCAGGCGGGGGTCGGTGTCGATGCCGAGCACGTCCCAGCCACGGTGCATCAGCTCGTTGGCCAGCGAGCTGCCGAAGCGGCCGAGGCCGATGACCGCGACCCGCTGGTCTCCGGTGGAGGGGACGTGCTGGTCGGCCGGGCGCTTGCGGCGGCGCCGGCGCAGGGAGTGCAGGAAGTTAACCAATGACGGGTCGCTCCTCGGGCAGTTCGTAGCGGCGTTTGCGCTCACGCAGGGCAAGCGCCGAGACCAGGGTGACCGGGCCCAGCCGCCCGATGAACATCAGCAGGACGAGGATCAGCCGGCCGGCGTCCGGGAAGTCGGCGGTGATGCCGGTGGACAGGCCGACGGTGGCGAAAGCGGAGACGGCCTCGAAGAGCACACCCTCGAAGGGCAGCGTGGTCATGCCCAGCAGGGCGAGTGTGGCGGTCATGACCAGTCCGACGCCGAGCAGCGCGACGGTGAGGGCCTGGCGCAGGACGTGCGGGGCGAGCCTGCGGCCGAGGACCGAGGAGGTGGGTTCGCCCCGTACCTCGGCGATGATCGCGACGGCCAGCACCGCGAACGTGGTGACCTTGATGCCGCCGGCGGTGCCCGCGCTGCCGCCGCCGATGAACATGAGCATGCAGGTCATGAGGAGCGTGGAGGCGTGCATCGCCCCGATGTCGACGGAGTTGAAGCCCGCGGTGCGGGTCATCGTGGAGTGGAAGAACCCGTTCAGTAGCTTCTCGGGCCAGTCGAGGGGGCCCAGGGTGCCGGAGTTGGTCCACTCCAGCAGACAGGTCAGCCCGGTGCCCACGGCGAGCAGGACGACGGTGGTGGCGAGGGTCAGTCTGGTGTGCAGGGTCCAGTTGCGGCGGCCGGTGGTGCGGCGTCGGTGCCGGTGGCGCAGCAGTTCCAGGAGCACCGGGAAGCCGAGGCCGCCGAGGATCACGGCCACGGCGATCGGCAGCGTGACCCACGGGTCCCGGGCGTAGCGGGTGAGGCTGTCGGTGTGCAGGCCGAAACCGGCGTTGTTGAAGGCCGACACGGCGTGGAAGTAGCCCAGGTACGCGGCGTCGCCGATGGAGTAGCCGTAGCCGAAGCGGAACCGCAGGGAGAGGGCCGCGCCGACCGCGAGTTCCACGATCAGGGTGGTGCCGGCCACGCCGAGCAGCACCCGGCGCACGTCGCCGATGCCGAGGCTCTTGGTCTCCGCCTGCGCGGTGAGCTGCATCCGCAGGCCCAGCTTTCCGGAGACCAGCAGGGCGAGCAGGGACGCCATCGTCATGATGCCGAAGCCGCCGACCTGGATCAGCGCGAGGATCACGCCCTCGCCGAATCCGCTCCAGTACGTGCCGGTGTCCACGACCGCCAGGCCCGTCACGCAGACGGCCGAGGTGGCGGTGAACAGCGCGGTGACCAGCCCGGTGGCCGTGCCGTCCTCGGTGGCGGCCGGCAGCGCGAGCAGCCCGGTCGCGAGCACGGTCACGGCGGCGAAGGCCAGCACCACCGTACGGGCCGGGTGCGCCGCGAACAGCGATCGGCGTACCCGCGCGGAACGTCCGGCCACCACTGCCTTCCTCTGTACGTCCAGTCCGTCATGGACTGGTTTGGGCTTCGTACGGAGCCCGTCACACCCCGCGCGGCCGTCACCCTACCCCGCGCCGGCTCACACGGCCGTCCGGCCGCGACACGGTCCCGCCGGCTCTCGGTTCCCGGCAGCTGACTCGCCAAGCGGGCCGGCCCGGGGCACGCTGGGAAGTGTGAGCAGCGCGCCGATCGTCGTACACCCGCTCTCCCCCACAGGTGGCCGGAGCGTCACCGCGCACTCCCGGGGCCGGGACGAGATCCTCGGCACCGCCTACAGCGATCACGATCTGGTGGTGTTCCTCGAGGGCGCGGGCATCCACGATCCCGACAGCATCCTGGACGACGACCAGTGGATCGAGTGGCGCGGCGGCCGCGCGCACCAGTGGAGTGCCGCCTGAGCTGTTCTCCGCGGCCCGGCGCGTGCGGTGCGTGGCCGGCTCGGTGGTCGCGCTCGGCCTTCCCAGGTGGCCGGTTCGCGAGGGCGGTGCCTTCTTCGCCGGCTCCGGGGCGACGCGTGAGGGAGGGGCTGGGCTGACGGCCTCTCGGGCTCGTCGCCGTTCATGGTCGGCGACGAGCACCCTCGGCTGCCGTGTGGTCTTCGCGTCGTGTTGAGGGTGTCTGGCTGTTTCCGTCCGGGGCAGGCGCAGGGAGAGAAGACCTTGCCCCTGCGTACGGAGACTGGTGATGACGACTTCCCGGGTTCCGCGGCCCGCCCCCGACGCCACGAGGAACACCATGGCTCGCCTTGAGCAGGAGAACGCCCAGCTGCAGCGGGCTGTCCATTCGCACGCGAGGGTCGACCAGGCCCTCGGCATCCTCATCGCGACCCACCGGATGCCGCCGGCCGCCGGGTTCGAGGTGCTGCGCGAGGTCTCCCAGCAGACCAACACCAAGCTGCACACGGTCGCGGAGACGGTGATCGACTGGGCACTGGGGCAGCCCCTGCCCGAGTCGGTGGATCAGGAGCTGGAGGCGGCCGTGCGGCGGCGTTTCCACGAGCAGGACGCCCCGGACGTGGAGGCAGGAGGGCCAGAGCCGGAGTGGCTTCGCCGGGGCCGCTGACGGCCGCGCAGGGCGTGCGCGACTCTCCGCAGGCGTTTGAAGCCCTTGGCAAGCCCGTCCTCACGTGAGGTGAGGGGCGGGACGTCTTGGCGGTGTCACTGATCCGGCGGGGCGTCCTGTCGGTGGCCGGTGCAGCGGGCCGTGGTCTCCCATGGTGTTCTCGCTCCCACGGGCCACGGTGTGCACCGTCTCGCGTGCACACAGCCTGCCCAGGGCCGGGACGGTGCGCATCACGACCCGTGCCGCGTGCCTGGCCGGTCTCCGGTCTGCCTGGACGCGTGTTGCTCCGCAGCCGCCCTGACCGCTCGGAGTGCCCCGCGCAGGACTACGCCGATGCCGGGCGAGACGAGCGTCCAGTAACGGGCGAAGCGGGCGGTGGACGCCGGGTCCGTGAGCTCGCCTCGGTCATGAGCCCCGCTGTCGAACTGGCCGTTCAGGGCTCCTTCCTCATCGTCCTGGTCGTCGGTGGTCTGCGCGTCAACGGCCACGCCGGCTCCCTCGGCGACCTCGTCGCCTTCCTGCTGTACGCCTCGTACCTCGTCCTGCCGCTGTCCTCCGTCTTCCACGCCGTTGGTCTCATCCAGCGCGGGATGGGCGCCTACCAGCGCATCGAGGAGGCGCTCCGCCTGCCGGTGGAGCCGACCGCGCCGCTGACGCCGACAGCCCCCGCATCCGCACTCGCACGGCGGCCGGCCGGGCCGTCCACCTCCCCCGGACAACCCGCCCTCGCCCTGCACGACGTCCACTTCGGCTACGACCCGGAACGGCCGGTCCTGCGCGGCGTTTCGTTCACCGTGGCGCACCGGCAGCACGTCGCTCTGGTGGGCCGCTCGGGAGCCGGCAAGAGCACGGCGTTCGCCCTGGTGGCGAGGTTCTACGAGCCGGACGCCGGCTGCGTCCTCTTCGACGGGCGACCCGCCACCGAACTCACCCTTGACGCCTGCCGCCGACGCATCGCCGTGGTCGACCAGAACGCCCACGTCGTCCACGGCACCCTGCGCGACAACATCGCCTACGCCGTGCCCGGCGCCACGGATGCAGAGATCCGGCGCGTCATGGAACTGGCCCGGCTCGAAGAAGTCGTCGACCGTCTGCCCGGTGGCCTTGCCGCCGTGATCGGCGAACGCGGCAGCACCCTCTCCGGTGGCGAACGGCAACGCGTCGCCATCGCCCGCGCGTTGCTGGCCCGCCCCTCGCTGCTCCTGCTGGACGAGCCCACCTCCCACCTCGACGCGATCAACGAATCGGCCCTCACCACCGTCATGAAGGACATCGCCCAGGAGTGCGCCCTGCTGGTCATCGCGCACCGCCTGTCCACCGTGCAGCACGCCGACCACATCGTCGTGCTGCAGGACGGCCGCACCGCCGCCGGCGGACGCCACGAGGAGTTGCTGGCCGGCAGCGCTCTCTACCGCGAGCTGGCCGCGAGCCAGATGCTCCGGCCGGGCCGGGGCCCCGGTATCCCCGGCCGAGCGGGGACATCGGGTTGAAGCCCTGCCCGTGGGCGGGACGTGATCGGAGCCGGGCGCGCGACGACCGGCTCCCCGGCCGCAGGCGGGGACGCACCCGGCGCTCTCACCGTCGGCTCGCCGGTCGGCAGCCCTCGGTCGGGCCCGCTCCCAGGCCAGGGAGGAGAGCGCGGGCCCGGTCGGGGTCGGGTGCGGCGAAGACGCCGTCCGCTGTGACGAGGCGGCGGTGGTGGCCTGCAGTCAGGCGGGTGGAGCAGCGCACATCGCCCCTCTTGCGGCACGGCCCGCGTTCCTTGGGTACTGTCGGAACCGCAGATCAAGAACGGCCAGTGACGGAGTCCGGTGTGAAGGTGAGCCGATACGTACGCGCGGGAGGCGCCCTCGGGCACCTGCTGCTCGTCGTCGTGCTCGCCCTGGGCGTCTTCGCGATGCACAGCATGGGGCACCCCGGCGAGACGGCCCACGCCACCATGAGCACCGCGTCCCACTCGGCCGTGCCGGATGCGGCTGCCTCGGGGCACGACCCGATGAGGGCTTCCGCCGACACGGTCATGGGCGGCCACGCCACCGGTACGCCGGGCTCGTCGTCCTCCCACGAGCCCGCCATGGCCATGGACATGCTGTCGCTGTGTGTGGCCGTTCTGTTCGGCGCATGGGTGCTCGCCGCCCTCGTCAGGTCGGCACTCGCCCGTCACCGGGAGTGGCTGGCGGAGCTGCTCGCCCAAGTCGCCGCCGTCGCGCGGCCCAACCCCCCGCCTCGCGGACCCGATCTCACTCGTTTGTCAGTTCTGCGGCTGTAGGCCGAACCATGCCGTCGGGCGCACTCCCTGTGCGGACCCGCGGCTTCGCCTGCCCCCGAACAGTCAATGAACCAGCAACACGAGGTGAATCGACCATGACTTCCTGCATGCGTGCCCCGCGCCGCAAGCCCCTCCGCCGCGCCGCCGCCGTGGGCGTCGTCGCCGCCGGAGCTCTGCTCCTCTCCGCCTGCGGCGACAACGGCGACGACGACATGGCCGGCATGGACCACGGCGCCGGCAACAGCCCCGCGTCCGCGTCGGCGACCGCCGGCTCCAAGGACTTCAACGACGCGGACGTCGCGTTCGCGCAGATGATGATCCCGCACCACGAGCAGGCCCTGGCGATGGCCGGGCTCGCCGACGGCCGAGCCTCGGACTCCGAGGTCAAGGACATCGCGGCGAAGATCGAGAAAGCCCAGGACCCCGAGATCAGGACGATGAAGGCCTGGCTGAAGTCCTGGAACAAGCCGACCGCCATGGAGTCCATGCCGGGCATGCACCACGGCAGCGGCGACGGCATGATGTCCGACGCGGACATGGGGCACCTCAAGGACATCAAGGGCGCCGAGTTCGACAAGATGTTCGCCGACATGATGATCGAGCACCACAACGGCGCGATCAGCATGGCCGAGGACGAGCAGAAGAACGGCGGGAACGCCGACGCCGTGAAGATGGCGGGCGACATCGTCGAAGGCCAGTCCGCCGAGGTCAAGCAGCTGCAGAGCATCCTCGACCGGCTCTGAGTACCGCGGGCGCGGGCCGGGCGACCGGTCCGCGCCCCCAGCCCGGTTGTCCGGGCTCCCCCGCGTTCGCGGTGGGGGTCCCGGACAGCCGCCGCCCGCTTTCCCGGGCCGCCGCCACCCCAGTGCGCCCGCACGCCTTCTCTCCGAGGAACCATGAACCAGCGCCTTGCCGCCGCGGCAGTCACCGCGGCCGCCCTCAGCCTCACCCTGACCGCCTGCTCCGGCAACAGCGACGGCAATGACACCTCCGCAGCGGACTCCGCGGCAGGCGTCACCGTGAGCCACATCCACGGGCTGGGCCTGGACCCGTCCGACCAGCGCCTGTACGTCGCCACGCACGAGGGTGTCTACACCCCGGACGCCCAGGGACGCCCCTCACTGGTGGGCGGCAACCGGGACGACTTCATGGGCTTCACCGTGGCGGGGAACAAGACCTTCCTCGCCAGTGGGCATCCCGGCGCGGGCAGCGGCGGTCCCCACAACAAAGGGCTGATCAAGAGCACGGACGCAGGCCGCAGCTGGGAGTCACTGTCTCTCTCCGGCCAGTCCGACTTCCACGCCCTCGAGTATGTACACGACACCGTCTACGGGTACGACGCCACCAACGGGCTCCTGCGCACCAGCGAGGACGGCACCGTCTGGAAGGACGGCGCGGAGCTCGAGGCACTCGACATCGCGGTCAGCCCCGAGGACCCCGGCCTCGTCCTCGCCACCACGGCCGGCGGAGTGGCCCGCAGCACCGACGGCGGCAAGACCTTCGCAGCGGGCGAGCAGCCCATGATGGCCTTCCTCTCCTGGCCGGCGCCGGAAGCGCTCTACGGCATCGACTCCACGGGCGCGCTGCACCGCAGCGCCGACGGCGGGGCAGCGTGGAAGAAGCGGGTCACCGTGCCCGGCGGCCGGCCGCAGGCGCTCACGGCCGTCAGCGCCGAGCACGTCCTCGCCGCCACCGGGACCGGCGTGTACGAGTCGAAGGACGGCGGCCGGTCCTTCACCAAGCGCCTTGACGTCGAGGCGAGCGGCAGGCACTGAAGCGACCAGCGCGACCTTCCCGCGGGGCCCCCGAGCCTTCGGTTCCCCGTCGGGGCAGGGCTCAGCGGTCCCGCCCCGGCCTGCGCGGATCAGCCCGTTGCGGACCGGGCTGCTGTTCCTGCCCGTGGCGCTGGCGACCGACCTCGGCGCCCATCTCGGCCGCCGGCGTTGAGCGGGAAACCAGTTCGACGCCGGTCACCGCGGCAGCCGATCATGCGCTCATGCCGCTGAGAGGGACTCTTGCCCGAGCCGACGCGGACCTGGCCGCCGGCCGGGTCCCCGTCGCGCGCCAGCGCCTGCGCGGGCTGGCGTCGTCCTTTCCGAACGACGTGATGCTGCGCCGCCGCTTGGCCGAGGTGTACCGACTGTACGGAGACTCCGCGGAAGCCGGCCGATGGATGTACCTCGAGCAGGAACGCGACGCAGCCGAGACCGCCGCCTTCGAGGCGAGATACCGCACAGCTCCGCAGCGCATGCAGGCACTTGCCTGGCGTGGCCCCGAGACGCTCGCCCCATCGGCGTTCGCGAGAGAACAACTGGCGTCCGTACGAGCAGCCTGCTCCGATGCTTCGGGGCACCCCGCCGACTGGGACACGGTGCCATCCGGCCGGAGTGCGGACAGCCAGGGAAGCACCCTCGGCACCTCCCTGGCCGGGGCCGGATGCCTGGTGGCGGTCCTGGTGTTCCTCGCGATCTGGGTGAACGGCCTCGTCGCTCTCTTCGGCTGACTCGGGCTGGAAGCAGGCGTACACCAAGCCCCACAGGGGGCATCGCATCCGCGTCGAGCATCTCTCCGCCCGAGCGGAGGGGCGGAGGGGGATCCCCGATGCGCTGGTCCGCGCGGCAGGCGTCTTGACAACCTGGAACACAGAAGAAAAGCTGTTGCGCATAGAGATGCTGGTTGCTTCATCAGAAACCCCACGGCATCCGCGGTCGAGAGGTTCCGCTCGCACCTCCCGCCACACCCACGCGCAGACAAGGGAGCCCGCTCGTGGCCATCTCCGTCTTCGACCTCTTCTCCATCGGCATAGGCCCGTCCAGTTCGCACACGGTCGGTCCCATGCGGGCCGCCCGTATGTTCGCCGGCCGGCTGGAGAAGGAGGATCTGCTCGCGCGTACGGCGTCGGTACGGGCCGAGCTCTTCGGGTCGCTGGGCGCCACCGGCCACGGTCACGGCACGCCCAAGGCCGTCCTGCTCGGTCTGGAGGGCAACGAGCCGCACACGGTGGACGTCCGCGTGGCCGAAGGCGACGTCGAGCGGATCAGGGCGACGGGAAGGCTGCGTCTGCTGGGCCGCGCGCTGGGAGACTCGCACGAGATCCGCTTCGACGCGGAACGGCAGTTGGTCCTGCACCGCCGCCGTTCCCTGCCGTACCACGCCAACGGCATGACGCTGTTCGCGTACGACGCCGAGGGGCGGTCCTTGCTGGAGGCCACCTACTACTCGGTCGGCGGCGGGTTCGTCGTCGACGAGGAGGCCGCCGGTGCGGACCGGGTCAAGGTCGACGACACGGTGGTGAAGTACCCGTTCGGCAGCGGCGACGAACTGCTGCGCCTGACCCGGGAGACGGGTCTGTCGATCTCGGCGCTGATGCTGGAGAACGAGCGGGCCTGGCGGACCGAGGAGGAGATCCGCGCGGGTCTGCTGGAGATCTGGCGGGTGATGCGGGAATGCGTGGCACGCGGCCTGTCCTGTGAGGGGATCCTGCCGGGCGGGCTCAGGGTCCGCCGCCGGGCCACCGCCGTGGCCAAGGCGCTGCGGGCTGACGGCGACCCGGCGGGGCGGGCGCTGGAGTGGGTGACCCTCTACGCCATGGCGGTCAACGAGGAGAACGCGGCCGGCGGCCGGGTGGTCACCGCCCCGACGAACGGCGCGGCCGGCATCATCCCGGCGGTCCTGCACTACTACGTCAACTTCGTGCACGGAGCCGACGACGACGCCGTGGTCCGGTTCCTGCTGGCGGCCGGCGCCATCGGCCTGCTGTTCAAGGAGAACGCCTCGATCTCGGGCGCCGAGGTCGGCTGCCAGGGCGAGGTCGGCTCCGCCTGTTCCATGGCCGCGGGCGGCCTCGCGGAGGTGCTCGGCGGCTCGCCCGAACAAGTGGAGAACGCCGCCGAGATCGGCATGGAACACAACCTGGGCCTGACCTGCGACCCGGTCGGCGGCCTGGTGCAGATCCCGTGCATCGAGCGCAACGGCATGGCCGCGGTCAAGGCCGTCACGGCGGCCCGGATGGCCCTGCGGGGCGACGGCCGCCACCACGTCTCCCTGGACAAGGTCATCAAGACCATGAAGGAGACGGGCGCCGACATGAAGGTCAAGTACAAGGAGACGGCCCGCGGCGGGCTCGCGGTCAACGTCATCGAGTGCTGACGGCGCGGCAGCCGGGATCTGGGGAGTGGGCGTGGGACGGGTCACCGAACGACGGCGCGTACTGCGCATCCGGGACGGGGCGGTGGGCACCCGGCCGGACACCCTGGTGGCGGAGGAGCCGCTGGAGATCCGGCTGAACGGCAGACCTCTCGCGATCACCATGCGCACGCCCGGCGACGACTTCGCGCTGGCCGCCGGGTTCCTGGTGAGCGAGGGCGTCCTCGGCCGGGCCGAGGAACTGGCGAACATCGTGTACTGCGCGGGCGCGACAGCGGACGGCTCGAACACGTACAACGTCGTCGACGTGCGGCTCGCGCCCGGCGTGGCGGTGCCGGACATCTCGCTCGAACGGAACGTGTACACCACCTCCTCGTGCGGTCTGTGCGGCAAGGCGAGCCTCGACGCCGTGCGGACCACCGCCCGTTGGCCGATCGCCGACACTCCCCCGGTCCGGGTCGCTCCCGACCTGCTGGCGGCCCTTCCCGACCGGCTGCGGGCCGCGCAGCGGGTGTTCGACCGCACCGGGGGTCTGCACGCCGCGGGGCTGTTCTCGGCGGAGGGGGAACTGCTGGACCTGCGGGAGGACGTGGGCCGTCACAACGCGGTCGACAAGCTGATCGGGCGCGCGCTGCGGTCCGGCGCGCTGCCGCTGTCCCGGACCGTCCTGCTGGTCTCCGGCCGCGCGTCCTTCGAACTGGCGCAGAAGGCGGTCATGGCCGGCATCCCGGTGCTGGCCGCGGTCTCCGCGCCCTCCTCCCTGGCGGTGGACCTGGCGGCGGAGACCGGCCTCACGCTGGTCGGTTTCCTGCGCGGCAGCTCCATGAACGTGTACGCCGGCGAGCAGCGCATCTCCCTGGGGCCGCGAGGGGGGCGCCAGGAGTGAGCCGTCGCCGCCCCCGCCGCGTCGCGATGTTCAGCGTGCACACCTCGCCCCTGCACCAGCCGGGCACCGGCGACGCGGGCGGCATGAACGTGTACATCGTCGAACTCGCCAAGTGCCTCGCCACGCTCGGCATCGAGGTGGAGATCTTCACCCGGGCGACCTCGGCGGCGCTGCCGCCCACCGTCGAGCTCGCGCCCGGCGTGCTGGCGCGGCATGTGGTCGCCGGCCCCTACGAGGGCCTGGCCAAGGAGGAGTTGCCGGCGCGGCTGTGCGACTTCACGCACGGAGTGACGCGGATCTGGGCTGGGCAGCGCCCCGGGTACTACGACGTCGTGCACTCGCACTACTGGCTGTCCGGGCAGGCCGGCCGGCTCACCGCCGAACGCTGGCGCGTACCGCTCGTGCACGCCATGCACACCATGGCTCTGGTCAAGAACGCGTCCCTCGCCGAAGGCGACGCACCCGAGCCCGAGTCCCGTGTGCTCGGGGAGACCCGGGTCGTCCGGGGCGCTCACCGGCTCATCGCCAACACGGCGAAGGAAGCGGACGAGTTGTGCCGCCACTACGACGCCGAACCCGGCAGGGTCGCCGTCGTGCATCCCGGCGTGAACCTGAACCGCTTCCGGCCCGATCCTCGCGGGATCGAGGCCGGCCGGACCGCCGCCCGGGCCAGGCTCGGGCTGCCGCCGGGGGCGCTGATCCCGCTCTTCGCCGGCCGCATCCAGCCCCTCAAGGCTCCGGACATCCTGCTGCGTGCGGTGGCCCGGCTGCTGGTGGAGCGGCCGCGGCTGCGCGAGCGGATCGTCGTGCCGATCGTGGGCGGGCCGAGCGGCAGCGGCCTGGCCAGGCCGGAGGAGTTGCACAAGCTCGCCGCCCAGCTCGGTATCGGGGACGTGGTGTTGTTCCGTCCGCCAGTGGGTCAGGCGGAGCTCGCGGACTGGTATCGGGCGGCGACCGTGCTGGTCATGCCCTCCTACAGCGAGTCCTTCGGCCTGGTGGCCGCCGAGGCGCAGGCATGCGGCACGCCGGTGATCGCGGCCGCGGTCGGCGGCCTGCCGGTGGCCGTTCGGGACGGAGTGAGCGGCGTCCTGGTGCCGGGGCACAGGCCCGCGGACTACGCGCGGGCGCTGCGCCGCTTCGCCGACGACCCGGCGCTCTCGGCCCGGATGGGCACGGCCGCCGCCCGGCACGCCGGGTCGTTCGGCTGGGACACGGCCGCCGCGGCCTCGGCGGACGTGTACGCGGCGGCGATGCGCGAGCGTGCCTGACCCGGCCGAGTCCCGTCAGCCGCCAGCGTGCCTGACCATCCCAGCCCGTCAGCGTCGGCATGCCGCACCATCCGGGTCCGGTCATGCGTGGACGTGCCTCACCATCCCAGCCCGTCAGCGTCGGCATACCGCACCATCCGGGTCCGGTCATGCGTGGACATGCCTGACCGGACCCGGCCTGCTGGATCCTGAGCGGCACTGACCGGCCGTCCGGTCAGTGCGCCGGTTCCAGCCGGACCACGATGGACTTGGACGTCGGCGTGTTGCTGACCTCCGCGGTGGAGTCCAGCGGTACGAGGACGTTGGTCTCGGGGAAGTAGGCGGCGCAGCAGCCGCGCGGGGTGGGGTAGGCGACCGTTCGGAAGGCCGGTGCCCGGCGCTCGGCCCCGTCGGAGAACTCGCTGACGATGTCGACCGGGTCGCCCTCGGTCAGGCCGTGTGCGGCGAGGTCGTCGGGGTGGACGAAGAGCACCCTGCGGCCCTGGTGGATGCCCCGGTAGCGGTCGTCCAGACCGTAGATGGTGGTGTTGTACTGGTCGTGCGAACGGAGGGTCTGCAGGAGCAGCCGCCCCTGCGGGACGCGCAGTACGTCCAGGGGGTTGACGGTGAAGTTGGCCAGTCCGGTCCGGGTGGGGAAGCGCCTCTCGTCGCGGGGCGGGTGGGGTAGGGCGAAGCCGCCCGGCCGGCGCACCCGGGCGTTGAAGTCCTCGAAGCCGGGGATCACTTGGGCGATCCTGTCCCGGATGCGGTCGTAGTCCGCCTCGAAGTCGGTCCAGGGCACCTGCGGACCACCGCTCCCGAGCGCCGCGTTCGCCATCCGGCAGATGATCGCGACCTCGCTCAGCAGGGTGTCGGAGGCGGGCGCCAGCCGGCCACGCGAGAGGTGCACCATGCCCATGGAGTCCTCCACCGTCACCCGTTGCTCCCCGGCCGGCCGCAGGTCGGCCTCGGTGCGGCCCAGGCAGGGCAGGATGAGGGCCTGACGGCCGGTCACCGCGTGGGACCGGTTGAGCTTGGTGGAGATCTGCACGGTGAGCTCGCAGTTGCGCAGAGCCCGCTCGGTGAGTTCGGTGTCCGGGGCGGCGGAGACGAAGTTGCCGCCGAGCGCGACGAAGACCCGTACCTGTCCGTCCCGCATGGCCCGGATGGCCTCCACCGCGTCGTGGCCGTGGTGGCGCGGCGGCGCGAAGCCGAACTCCGCGCCGAGCGCGTCGAGGAAGGCGGCGTCCGGCTTCTCGTGGATGCCCATGGTCCGGTCGCCCTGGACGTTGGAGTGTCCGCGCACGGGGCACAGGCCGGCGCCGGGGCGGCCGATGTTGCCGCGCAGCAGCAGGAAGTTGACGACCTCGCGGATGGTCGGCACCGAGTGGCGGTGCTGGGTGAGGCCCATGGCCCAGCACACGACGATCTTCCGGGCGGACAGGACCTCCTGGAACGCCTCCCGGATCTCCCGCTCCGGCAGGCCGGTCGCCTCCAGGACGTCGTCCCAGGACGTCTTGCGGGCCCGCTCGGCGAACTCCCCGAAGCCGTGGGTGTGCGCGGTGATGAAGTCATGGTCGAGGACCGTGCCGGGAGCGTCGTCCTCCGCCTCCAGGAGCATGCGGTTGAAGGCCTGGAAGAGCGCCTGGTCGCCGCCCAGCCTGATCTGCAGGAACAGGTCGGAGAGTTGGGTTCCCGCCCCCAGGACGCCGGAGGGCCGCTGGGGGTTCTTGAAGCGCAGCAGGCCCGCTTCGGGCAGGGGGTTGACCGAGATGACGCGGGCCCCCTTGCCCTTGGCGGTCTCGAGCGCCGAGAGCATCCGGGGGTGGTTGGTGCCCGGGTTCTGCCCGACGACGAGGATCAGGTCGGCCTCGTACAGGTCCTCCAGCCGGACGCTGCCCTTGCCGATGCCGATGGTCTCGGTCAGGGCGGAGCCGCTCGACTCGTGGCACATGTTGGAGCAGTCCGGCAGGTTGTTGGTGCCGAGGAGCCGGACGAACAGCTGGTAGAGGAAGGCGGCCTCGTTGCTCGCCCGGCCCGAGGTGTAGAAAGCGGCCTGGTCCGGTGAGTCGAGAGCGCCCAGTTCCCGGGCGATGACGGCGAACGCCTCGTCCCAGGAGATCGGCCGGTAGCGGTCGCTGCCCGCGGGACGGTACACGGGGTGGGTGAGGCGACCCTGCTGGCCGAGCCAGTAGTCGCTGCGTCCGGCCAGCTCCGCCAGCGTGTGCTCGGCGAAGAAGCCGGGGCCGACCCGGCGCAGGGTCGCCTCCTCGGCCACCGCTTTGGCGCCGTTCTCGCAGAACTCGGCACGGTGCCGGTGCTCGGGCTCGGGCCAGGCGCAGCCCGGGCAGTCGAATCCCGTCTTCTGGTTGACGCTCAGCAGGGTCAGCAGACTGCGGCGGACGCCCATCTGCGCGTGGGCGTGGCGCAGCGAGGACGTGACCGCGGGGAGGCCCGCGGCGTGGTCCTTCGGCGGGCCCACCCGCAGACGGGAGTCACCGGGGTCCTCGGCAGGTGCCTTGCGGGTCATCGCCTAGCTCTCCGCGAGGTTCGAGCGGGTGCCGAGGCGGTCTTGGACCCAGTCGTGGAACTCTCCGATGTGGTGCTCGCTGGGCACCAGGACGCCGCCCTTGGCGTACAGCCGGGAGCTCATCGCGGGCTGGCAGCGCTCACAGGCGTCGAAGTCCTGCCGGTTGACGCGGTCGAACAGCTCGACCGACCGGCTGACGTCCCGTCCGCTGGCCACCACGTCCTTCAGGTACAGCCAGTCGCACTCCACGATCGTGCGGTCGACCGCCACCGGGAACATCCGGTGGAAGATCACGTGGTCGGGGACCAGGTTGATGAACACCTGGGGGCGTACCGTGATCGCGTAGTACCGGCGGTCCTGCTCCTCGGAGACCGTGGGGATGCGGTCCAGGCCCTCCGAGCCGTCCACGGTGAAGCCCTGGACGTCCGAGCCGAACTCGGCGCCGTGCCCCACGTAGTACTGCGCGGCGAACCCGTCGGCGAACTCCGGGAGGACCTCGGTCAGCTCGGGGTGGATGGTCGCGCAGTGGTAGCACTCCATGAAGTTCTCGATGATGAGCTTCCAGTTGGCCTTGACGTCGTAGACGATCCGCCGGCCGACCTCCAGGCTCTCGACGTCGTACCGCTCGATGGACTCCGCGTCGCCCAGGCGCGAGACCACGTCCGCGATCACCGACTGTTCGAACGGGGGCGGGTTCTCGGCCAGGCACACCCACACATAGCCCAGCCACTCGCGTACCGCCACGCTCGCCAGACCGTACTCGGTGCGGCCGATGTCCGGCATCTTCGTGAGGTTGGGCGCCGCGACGAGTTTGCCGTCGAGGTCGTACGTCCAGGCGTGGTACGGGCACTGGAAGGCCCGCTTCACCTCGCCGGACTCCTGCGTGCACAGCTTCGCGCCCCGGTGCCGGCACACGTTGAAGAAGGCCCGGACAGAGCCGCTGCGCGACCGGGTCAGCAGGACGCTCTCCCGCCCGACGTCCACGGTCCGGAAGGCGCCCGGCTTCGACAGCTCCGACGAGCGTGCCGCGCAGAACCACATCGATTCAAAAATGTGTTCCTGCTCCAGGCGGAAGATCTCCGGGTCCGTGTAGTGGTCACCGGGGAGGGTCGCGATCAGGCTCTCCGGCAGGCCGGTCGTAGTCATGGTTCACCTCGGAGTGAAGCGCCTCGGGCGGGCGAGTGGTTGCCTCATGTGCAACGAGCTTCTTGCTACGCAACTCACGGTGCAGTTCGTCCGAACCACTGTCAAGCCCTTGACCTCAGACTGTCACAGCCAGGACCATGTTGCGTATCAGTCAGGCTGTTGCGTAATACGCACCTCTTGGGAGGGCTCCGTGTCACTTGGACCCACAACCGGCCGCGAGTTCGTCCTCACCCTGTCGTGTCCCGACCGCTCTGGCCTCGTCCACGCCGTCACCGGCTTCCTGGTCCGGCACTCCGGGAACATCCAGGAGAGCCAGCAGTTCGACGACCGGCTGCAGGACCGCTTCTTCATGCGGGTGCACTTCGACGTCTCGGACCCGGGCATGTCGCTGGAGGACCTGAAGTCCGGCTTCGCCCAGGTCGCGGAGGCGTACCGGATCTCCTGGCAGATGTACGAGGCATCGACTCCGACGCGCACGCTGATCATGGTGTCGAAGTTCGGGCACTGCCTGAACGACCTGCTCTTCCGCTGGCGCACCGGCGCGCTGAACATCGAGGTGCCGGCGATCGTCTCCAACCACCGGGACTTCGAGCCGCTCGCCGAGAGCTACGGGATCCCCTTCCACCACGTGCCCGTCACCCGGGAGACGAAGCCCGAGGCCGAAGCAAGGCTGCTGGAGCTCGTCGACGAGCTGGACATCGACCTGGTGGTCCTCGCCCGCTACATGCAGATCCTGTCGAACGACCTGTGCAAGCAGCTCGAGGGCCGGGCGATCAACATCCACCACTCGTTCCTGCCGAGCTTCAAGGGCGCCCGCCCCTATGTCCAGGCGCACGACCGCGGCGTCAAGCTCGTCGGAGCCACGGCCCACTACGTCACCCCGGACCTCGACGAGGGACCCATCATCGAGCAGGACGTCATCCGTGTGAACCACTCCCAGGGGCCCGACAGCATGGTCGCCCTGGGGCGTGACGTCGAGGCGCAGGTCCTGGCGCGTGCGGTGGAATGGCACAGCCAGAGCCGCGTCATGGTCAACGGCAACCGTACGGTCGTCTTCCGCTGAGGAAAATGACCCCCGCCCCCTCACGCCTGTTGTCCCTTTCACTTAGGGTTTCGCCATGAGCAACCACGGCGCTGAGCCCGCAGGCGCTCCCAGTGGCGGAGTGCAATCCGTTGACCGTGCTGTCGCCGTGCTGGAGATCCTCGCCCAGCACGGCGAGGCGGGCGTGAGTGAGGTGGCCGCGGCGATCGACGTCCACAAGTCCACCGCTTTCCGTCTGCTCGGCGCGCTGGAAGCGCACGGGATGGTCGAGCAGGAGAGCGAGCGCGGCAAGTACCGTCTCGGCTTCGGCGTCGTGCGCCTGGCCGGCGCGGTGACGGGCCGCATCGCCGTCACCAGACACGGCCGGGGGATCTGTGAGCGTCTCGTCGACGATGTGGGCGAGACGCTGAACATCGCCGTGCTCGAGTCCCACCACGCGATCAACCTCTACCAGGTGCGCGGCTCGTCGGCCATCGCCGCGCAGAACTGGGTGGGACGCCAGACGCCGCTGCACTGCACGTCGAGCGGCAAGATCCTCCTGGCCCACCTCGACCGCAAGGCCCGCGACGAGCTCCTCGCCGAAACCGGCCTGCCCCGTCTGACGCCGCGCACGGTGACCTCCAGGAAGAAACTGGAGGCGGACCTGTCCGAAGCCCGTGAGCAGGGTTATGCCCGCACGCTGGAGGAGTACGAGGAGGGCCTCAACGCCCTGTCCGCTCCCGTGC
Organism: Streptomyces sp. NPDC033136; assembly: GCF_055578235.1. Classification (NCBI taxonomy): domain Bacteria; kingdom Bacillati; phylum Actinomycetota; class Actinomycetes; order Kitasatosporales; family Streptomycetaceae; genus Streptomyces; species Streptomyces sp. NPDC033136. The sequence goes on along the minus strand of NZ_JBVIPD010000010.1, from coordinate 226,405 downwards.
GTTCGGGTGACGGCGAGGTCGTCGCGGCGCTCAGTGCGTCGGGGCCGGCCTTCCGGCTGACCGAAGAGCGCATACGCGAACTCGCGCCGCTGATGGTCGCGGGAGCGGACGAGCTCAGCCGGCGTCTCGGCTACACGGGCTGAGGGGTCCTTTCACTTTGCCCGCCCGGCTCGGTCGCTGACCGGGACAGGCTCCTCATGACGAGCGGCGGTCGGTGATCCGGTGTCCGGATCACCGGCCGCCGCTCGCTTGCGCCCGCGTCAGCCCGTCCACTCCACAGCCGCGTCCAGCAGCCAGTCCGTCAGATAGCCGGCGAAGGACGAACGGACCAGCACCCAGAACCCGGCCCTGGGGTCCTCACGGGCGACCAGGACGACCTGGGTTCGGCCCAGGTTCGTCTGGGCGCAGCGCCCCGGACCGAAGACCCTCGGGTGAAGGTCCAGGGAGCAGCCGTGGGCCAGGAGGTCGCGGGCCCGGGGGCCCGCGACGAGGAGCGTGGTGCGCTGAGCCGAGACGTCGATGACCGATACGGGCTCGTCGCCCGCGGCCGCACGGATCCGGCTCTCCAGGTCCCGCTGACCGCCCGGCGGGCCCACCACGAGCCACTCGTCGGGGCCGAGCCACAGCACGGTCAGCTCCCCGGCGCGGGCGGCGGTGCCGGGTTCGACGGGAAGGGGGAGGCCCAGTGCCAGCCCCACGGCGTCCGCCGCCGCCCCCTTCGGGTCGAGACGCACGGTGACCTGGGTCAGGAAGGGAAGTTCCGCCAGCCGGACCGCGCCCCCGGAGGTGCGGGTCGCGGCGGCCAGCCGGTCGGCGGCAGGCGACAAGGGGCTGCGGAGCGGTGTGGTGGTAACGGCGGTGTCAGCCATCGCGGCGGGCTCCCTCGGGGTCGTAGAGGACGGGGCTCGCGACGGTCACCGGGACCAGCCGGTCGCCCACGGGGGCGTAGAGTCGCTCACCGATGCGGTCCCGGCCACCCTTGACCAGCGCGAGGGCGAAGGTCCGGCCGAGGGCCGCGCTGCGGTAGCTGGACGTGACGTGGCCGAGCATCGGCACGGGCGGCGCGGGCAGCACACCGCCGGCGACCAGGTGCGTGCCCTCGGGGAGGAACGTGCCCGGGTCCTCCGGGAGCAGCCCGACCAGGTGCTTGCGGTCGGGGCGTACCGTGTCGGCACGGGCGTAAGACCGCTTGCCGATGAAGTCCGGCTTCTTCTTCGACACCACCCAGCTCATGCCGAGGTCCTGCGGCGTCACGGTGCCGTCGGTGTCCTGGCCGACGATCGGATAGCCCTTCTCCGCACGCAGGACGTGCATGGTCTCCGTGCCGTACGGGGTGATGCCGTACGGGGCGCCGGCCTCGTACAGCGCCTCCCACAGGGCGAGGGCCTCCCACGGCGACACATTGATCTCGTAGGCCAGTTCGCCGGAGAAGCTGATCCGGCACACTCGCGCGTCGATGCCGGCGACGGTCGTCTCGCGCCACGCCATGAACGGGAAGTCCTCGTTGGCGACGGCGAGTCGGGGTGCGAGCGAGCCGAGGACCTCGCGGGAGCGCGGGCCGACCAGGGCGACGGTGGCCCACTGCTCGGTCACCGACGTGCAGTGGACGCGCAGTTCGGGCCACTCCGTCTGGAGCCACTCCTCCATCCAGTCCAGCACGGCGGCGGCGTTGCCCGTCGTGGTGGTGACCAGGTAGCGGTCCTGGTCGAGGCGGATCACCGTGCCATCGTCGAAGACCATCCCGTCCGGGCGGCACATCACGCCGTAGCGGATCATGCCGACCTTCAGGGTGCTCATCATGTTGGTGTAGAGCAGGTCGAGGAAGACTCCGGCATCCGGGCCCTGGACGTCGATCTTGCCGAGGGTGGAGGCGTCCATGAAGGCGACGCCCTCACGGGCGGCGGCGCACTCGCGCAGCACGGCCGTCTCCATGTCCTCGCCGTCCTGCGGGTAGTACCAGGGCCGCTTCCACTGGCCGACGTTCTCGAACAGGGCGCCGTGCGCGACATGCCACTCGTGCAGGGCGGTGGTGCGGATCGGGTCGAGCAGGGCGCCGCGGTCGCGGCCGGCGAGGGCGGCGAAGGAGACCGGGGTGTACGGCGGGCGGAACGTGGTCGTGCCGAGCGCGGAGATGTCCACGCCGAGCAGTTCCGCGACGACGCCACTGGCCAGGACACCGGAGGTCTTGCCCTGGTCGTTCGCCGTACCGGCCGTGGTGTAGCGCTTGGTGTGCTCGACGGAGCGCATGCCGGCACCGGTCGCCCGGGCCAGGTCGTCGACGGTGACGTCGCGTTGCAGGTCGACGAAGCGCGGGGCGCCTTCCCGGCCCGGGACGGTGAACACCCGCATGGGCGGCGTCTGCGGCGGCGTGGCCACCTGGGGCAGCTGGACCTCCTCCGGGGTGTAGCCCTCGGCCTCGATGGCCCGGGCACCGGCGGCGGCCCCCTGGGCGAGAACGCGCGCCAGGCCGAGGGCGCCGCTCGCGCCGCCCGCGACCTCGACGGCCTGACGGGAGGCGTCGGGGACGAAGGTGCCGAGCTCCTCGTCGTAGCGGAGCTTGCCTCCCGCCTGGCTGAACAGGTGCGCCACCGGGTTCCAGCCGCCGGAGACCAGGAGCAGGTCGGCGGCGAACTCCCGCTGTCCCTCTGACTGTCCGTACGGGGCGACGGTCACGGAGGTGAGCCGGGGGGCGCCTTCCGTGGCGGTGACGGCGTGGCCCGTCAGCACCTCGATGCCGGCCTGCCGGGCGCGGTTCGCCCACTCCCCCGGCTCGCTGCGGGTGTCGACGACGGCCTCGACGGCCACGCCCGCCGCCGCGAGGTCCAGGGCCGCCGCGTAGGCGCTGTCGTTGGTGGTGAACACGACCGCGTGACGGCCGGGCAGGGCCGCGTACTTGTTGACGTAGGCGCGGGCCGAGGCGGCCAGCATCACGCCGGGACGGTCGTTGTCCGCGAAGGCCAGCGAGCGTTCGTGCGCACCGGTGGCGAGGACGACGCGGCGGGCGCGGATGCGCCAGACACGTTCACGGGAGACGTTCTCGGGGGCCTGGGCGCCGAGGTGGTTCGTACGGCGCTCCACGGCGAGCAGGTGGTTGTCGTCGTAGTAGCCGAAGACGGTGGTGCGGCGCAGGACCTGTACGTCGGGGGCGGCGTCGAGCCGGGCGGTCGTCCCGGTGACCCAGTCGAGGTGTTCGCCGGTGCCGAGCAGGCTGCCGCCGGGTTGCGGCTGGTCGTCGGCGAGGATGACGCGGGCACCCGAGCGGGCGGCGGCTGCCGCCGCGGCGAGTCCGGCCGGGCCCGCGCCCACGACCAGGAGGTCGCAGTGGGTGTGTACGGCGTCGTATCGGGCCGGGTCCGGGTCGGTGGCGAGGCGGCCCTGGCCGGGGAGGCTGCTCGCGACGAGGCCGTCGTAGAGCTCGACGGTGGTGGCCGGGAGCATGGGCTCGGGGAACGGGGCCTCGATCTGGACGACCGCGTTGGGTTCCTCGGCGCCGGCCGAGAAGATGCCGCGTGGGCGGCCCAGCTTGATGCTGGTGCCGGTCTGGATGACGCCGTTGGCGAGGAGGGCGGAGGCGAGGGTGTCGCCCTGGTAGCCCTGGTACTCGGTGCCGTCGAAGGTGAAGGTGACGGGGGTGTCGCGGTGGATTCGGCCGCGGGTGGGGTGGCGGAAGGGCTGGGTTGATTCGCCCCCGCCCTTACCCGTCCCATCCTGAAGGGGCTCCGTCCCTCCGACCCCGCCGGGGACTGCGCCCCTGGACCCCGCTTCGGCCTGGACGGCCTCGTCCTCAAGCGCCGGACGGGCTGAACGCACCGAACGTGACGCGAGGGTGGCAGGGCGCTCCTCCCCGGCCCGGTACACCGTCAGGATCTCGTTCGTCGATGTGTCCCGCACCGCGTTGAACCAGCGGCGGCAGCCCGCCGCGTGGCTCCAGCGCTCGGCGAAGGGGCCCCGCGGGTTGTCGCGGAAGAAGAGGTAGCGGGCCCACTCCTCGTCGGTGAGGGAGGAGGGGTCCTGCGGGTACGGCACGTGGGCCTGGCCGCCGTAGTGGAACTCGGCCTCGTCGCGGGGCCCGCACCACGGGCAGGGGATGAGCAGCATGGGTCGGCTCCCTGATGGTCCTAGTGGGCCACCGCGGCCGCGCCGTGCTCGTCGACGAGCGCGCCGGTGGTGAAACGGTCGAGCGAGAAGGGTGCGTTCAGCGGGTGGGGTGTGTCGTGGGCGATGGTGTGGGCGTAGACCCAGCCGACGCCCGGGGTGGCCTTGAAACCCCCGGTTCCCCAGCCGCAGTTGAGGTAGAGGTTGTCGACCGGGCTGAGGCCGATGATCGGTGAGGCGTCGGGGCTGACGTCGACGATGCCGCCCCAGGTGCGCAGGACGTGGGCGCGGGCGAAGACCGGGAAGAGTTCCAGGGCCGCCGACATCTGTTCCTCGATGATGTGGAAGGCACCGCGCTGGGTGTAGGAGTTGTACGCGTCGATGCCGGCGCCCATCACCAGCTCGCCCTTGTGCGCCTGGCTGACGTAGACGTGGACGGCGTTGGACATGACGACCGTCGGGTGCACCGGCTCCAGCAGCTCCGACACCAGGGCCTGCAGGGGGTGGCTCTGGACGGGCAGTTCGACGCCCGCCATGGCAGCCAGGACCGAGGTGTGGCCCGCCGAGCAGAGCGCGACCTTGCCCGCCGCGATCGGGCCGCGGGTGGTCCGGACTCCCAGCACCCGGTTGCCGACCACGTCGAGGCCGGTCACCTCGCAGTTCTGGATGATGTCGATCCCGGCGGCGTCGGCGGAGCGGGCCAGGCCCCACGCCACGTGGTCGTGCTTGGCGATGCCCGCGCGCGGCTGGTAGGTCGCGCCCAGGACCGGGTAGCGAACGTCCGGGGAGATGTTGACGATCGGGCAGACGTCCTTGACGCCGTCCGCGTCGAGCCACTCGGCGTCCACGCCGTTGAGGCGGTTGGCCTCGACGCGGCGCACGCTGTCGCGGACGTCCTGGAGGCTGTGAGCGAGGTTCAGCACGCCGCGCTGGGAGAACAGGATCGGGTAGTCGAGCTCGTCCGCCAGTCCCTCCCACAGCTTGAGTGCGTGCTCGTAGATGCCGGCGCTCTCGTCCCACAGGTAGTTGGAGCGGATGATCGTGGTGTTGCGGGCCATGTTGCCGCCCGCCAGCCAGCCCTTCTCCAGGACGGCGACGTTGGTGATGCCGTGGTTCTTCGCCAGGTAGTGGGCGGTGGCCAGACCGTGGCCGCCGCCGCCCACGACGACGACGTCGTACGAGCGCTTCGGCTCGGGGTTGCGCCACAGCCAGTCGGGGTGTTCGGGGAGCTCGGCGCCGGGGGTGCGGGGGCTCATCGGGCGTCTCCGTCTTCGGACAGGTGAGGGTAGAGCGGGTGCTTGGCGGCCAGGGCCTCCGTACGGGCGCGCAGGGCGGCCACGTCCGGCTCCGGCTGGAGGGCGAGGGCGATCACGTCCGCCACCTCGGCGAAGTCCGCCTCGGTGAAGCCGCGGGTGGCCAGCGCCGGGGTGCCGATGCGCAGGCCCGAGGTGACCATGGGCGGGCGCGGGTCGAAGGGCACGGCGTTGCGGTTGACGGTGATGCCGATCTCGTGGAGCAGGTCCTCGGCCTGCCGGCCGTCGAGCTCCGAGTCGCGCAGGTCGACCAGGACCAGGTGGACGTCCGTGCCTCCGGTCAGGACCTTCACCCCGGCCGCCGCCGCGTCCGCCCGGGTGAGGCGTTCGGCGAGGACGCGGGAGCCGGCGAGCGTTCGGGCCTGGCGTTCGGCGAACTCCGGCGACGCGGCGACCTTGAACGACACCGCCTTCGCGGCGATGACGTGCTCCAGGGGGCCGCCCTGCATACCGGGGAACACCGCCGAGTTGATCTTCTTGGCGAGGTCCGCCTCGTTGGTGAGGATGACGCCGCCGCGCGGGCCGCCGAGTGTCTTGTGGGTCGTGGTGGTCGTGACGTGGGCGTGCGGTACGGGGTTGGGGTGCAGGCCCGCCGCCACCAGTCCCGCGAAGTGCGCCATGTCGACCATCAGCAGGGCGCCCACGTCGTCGGCGATCCTGCGGAACTCCGCGAAGTCCAGCTGCCTCGGGTACGCCGACCAGCCCGCGATGATCATCTTGGGGCGGTGTTCCTTGGCGAGCCGCTCCACCTCGTCCATGTCGACGAGGTTGTCCGCCTCGGACACGTGGTACGGCACGACGTTGAGCATCTTGCCGCTGTAGTTGATGCGCATGCCGTGGGTGAGGTGCCCGCCGTGCGCGAGGTCGAGTCCGAGGACGGTGTCGCCGGGCTGGAGCAGGGCGAAGAAGACGGCGGTGTTGGCCTGGGCGCCCGAATGCGGCTGCACGTTGGCGAAGCCCGCGCCGAAGAGGGACTTGATCCGCTCGATCGCCAGCCGCTCGGTGACGTCGACGTGTTCGCAGCCGCCGTAGTAGCGGCGGCCCGGGTAGCCCTCGGCGTACTTGTTGGTCGCGACCGAGCCCTGGGCCTCCATCACGGCGGAGGGCGCGAAGTTCTCGGAGGCGATCATCTCCAGGGTGGACTGCTGGCGGTGCAGTTCGGCGCGGAGCGCGGCGTGGACCTCGGGGTCCAGCTCCGCCAGGGGGGTGTTCAGCGCGTTCATACGGTGTTCGCGTTCCTCTCGGCGGCCTCGACGACATTGGCGAGCAGCATGGCCCGGGTCATGGGGCCCACACCCCCGGGCATGGGAGCCAGCCATCCGGCGACCTGGGCGGCGTCCGGGTGGATGTCACCGACCAGCCCCTGGTCGGTGCGGGTGATACCGACATCGAGGACGGCCGCGCCGGGGCGCAGCATGTCCTTGGTGATCAAGCCGGGCGAGCCGGCGGCCGCGACGACGACGTCCGCCTCGCGTACGTGCCAGGCCAGGCCCTTGGTGCCGGTGTGGCAGAGGGTGACGGTGGCGTTCTCGGACCTGCGGGTGAGGAGGAGTCCGATGGGCCGTCCGACGGTGATGCCCCGGCCGATCACGCACACCCGTGCTCCGGCGAGCGGCACGTCGTGGCGGCGGAGCAGTTCGACGATGCCGCGCGGGGTGCACGGCAGCGGGGCCTCGACGCCGAGGACGAGCCGGCCGAGGTTGACGGGGTGCAGTCCGTCGGCGTCCTTGGCGGGGTCCATGCGCTCCAGCACGGCGTTGGCGTCGAGGTGACGCGGCAACGGCAGCTGGACGATGTAGCCGGTGCAGGCGGGGTCGGCGTTGAGTTCGTCGATCGTCTCCTCGACCTGCTCCTGCGAGGCGTCGGCGGGCAGTTCCCGGCGGATGGAGGCGATGCCCACCTGGGCACAGTCGCGGTGCTTGCCGCCGACATAGGCGTGGCTGCCGGGGTCGTCGCCGACCAGGACGGTACCCAGGCCCGGCGCACGGCCCGTGGTGGCGGCCAACTTGGCCACACGCTCGGCGAGTTCGCAGCGGATGGTGGCGGCAGTGGCCTTGCCGTCAAGGAGTTGTGCAGTCACCTGGAGTTCCTTCCAACGAGCGGTGGCTGAACGCCCTCTCAAAGGGCGCTGGGCTGTGTCGGTCAGCAGCTCCGCCGCGGGGCGCGAGCAGTCGCGACGAAGCGGCGAACGAAAGCTCAGCCACGGAGTCGGGACATCGTCGGGTCGAACAGAGGCTCCTCGGCGACCACGGCCTCGACGGACTGGTCGAAGTACCCGATATGCACAACCGTCCCCGGAGCGGCCAGCTCCACAGGCAGCCACGCATAGGCGATCCCCTTGCCGATCGTGTAGCCGTACGCGGCACTGGTGACGTACCCGACCGCGCAGTCGCCGTCGTACACCGGCTCCTTGCCCATGACGACCGCCTTCGGGTCGTCGATCGTGAGGCAGGTGAGCTTGCGCCGTACATCCGCCTTACGCCGCTCCAGCGCCGCCTTGCCGATGAAGTCGTCCTTGTCGAGCTTGACGGCGAAGCCGACTCCGGCCTCGTAGGGGTCGTGCTCGTAGGTCATGTCCGTGCCGAAGGAGCGGTAGCCCTTCTCCAGGCGGAGGCTGTTGAAGGCGCCGCGGCCGGCCGCGATGCCGCCGAGCGGCTCGGCCGCCTGCCAGAGGGTGTCCCACAGCTTCCCGCCGAGATCGGCGGTGGTGTACAGCTCCCAGCCGAGTTCACCGACATAGCTCAGCCGCATCGCGGTGACGGGGACGGAGCCGATGTGGGCGCGCTTGGCCCGGAAGTACTTCAGGCCACTCGCGGAGAAGTCGGCGTCGGTGAGCGGCTGGAGGACGTCGCGGGCCCGCGGGCCCCACAGGCCGATGCAGCAGGTGCCGGGGGTGATGTCGCGGACCTGGACCGTGCCGTCGGCCGGGAGGTGACGGGTGAACCAGTCGAGGTCCAGGTTGCCGTTGGCGCCCACCTGGAAGAGGTCGGGGGCCAGCCGGGCGACGGTGACGTCGCTGCGGATGCCGCCGTCGTGGTCGAGGAGCAGGGTGTACGTCACCGAGCCGACGGACTTGGCGACCTTGCCGGTGCACAGCCGCTCCAGGAACTCGCCGGCACCGCGCCCGCTGACCTCGAGCCGCTTGAGGGCCGTCATGTCGTACATCGCGACGGTCTCACGGGTGGTCTGGGCCTCGGCCGCGACGATGGGCGACCAGAACCGCGCGGCCCAGTCGTTGGGGGTGACGATGGAGCGGCCTTCGACCAGGCCCGCGTTGGCCTCGTACCACTGGGGGCGCTCCCAGCCGTTCGCCTCCAGGAAGAAGGCGCCCAGCTCCTGCTGGCGGGCGTGGAAGGGGCTGGTGCGGATCGGCCGGGGGTCTCCCGACGGCTGGAGGGGGTGGAGGATGTCGTAGACCTCGACGAAGTTCTGGCAGTCGCGGGCCAGCACGTACTCCGGCGCGAGCTGGTGCGGCTCGAAGCGGTTGACATCGCACTCGTGCAGGTCGAACGAGGAGCAGTAGCCGTCGACCAGCCATTCGGCCATGGCCCGTCCGACGCCCGCGGAGTGGGTGACCCAGACGGCCTCGGCGACCCAGAAGCCCTTGACGTCCGGGGATTCCCCGAGCAGCGGCAGGCCGTCGGTGGTGAAGGAGAACAGGCCGTTGATGCCCTCCTCGACCTTGGCGTCCTTCGTCGCGGGGAGCAGCGACTGGGTCTCGCTCCAGGCCTCCTCGAAGTCCTCCTCGGTGAACTTCAGGACGGACGGCATCTCCTCGGCCTCGTCCACGGAGAGGATGTCGTCGGCCGAGATCGGCATCGGGCGGTGGCCGTAGTAGCCGATGCCCAGGCCGTCGAAGCGGTCCCGGTAGTAGAGGTCGGCGTCCTGGTGGCGCAGGATCGGGCGGACCGCCTCCTGCGTCTGACCCGCCAGCGCAGGCACCGGGCCCGTCCAGGCGAGCTGGTGGCCGAGCGGCGTGAGCGGGAGGTCCATGCCGACCATGCGGGCGATCCTCGGGCCCCAGATGCCGGCGCAGCACACGACGATGTCGGCGGGGATCTCGCCCTGGTCGGTGAGGACGCCGGTCACCTCCCCGTCGGCCCTTGGGACGTCGAGGACTTCGTGGCGGGCGAGGAAGCGCACGCCGCGCTCGGTGGCCCGGCGGATCTGCGCCTCGACGGCGAGGACCGCCTTCGCGAGGCCGTCCGTCGGCACGAGGAGACCGGCGAGGACCTTGTCCGGGTTGACGAGCGGGTGCTGTTCGACGCACTCCTCGGTGTTCAGCAGCCGGGACTCGATGCCCCAGGAGGCGAGCCAGCCGTGGCGCCGCTGCAGTTCCGTGACGCGCTCCGGGCTGGTCGCCACCTCCAGGCCGCCGACCTGCAGGAAGCAGGGCTGGCCGTCCACATCGAGCGAGCAGAACTTCTCGACGGTGTAACGGGCCATCTCGGTCATGGCCTTGGAGGGGTTGGTCTGGAAGACCAGGCCCGGGGCGTGCGACGACGATCCCCCGGTGGCGGGCAGCGGGCCCTGGTCGACCACGGTCACTTCGGTCCAGCCTCGCGCGGAGATCTCATCGGCGAGCGCTGCTCCCACGACGCCCGCTCCGATGATGACCACACGGGGTCCCGCCATCGCCGCACCTCCGACGTTGAAAGCGATCCAGTTGCTTTGTGCGCAACAGGGTTCAGGTTGCGCAACTCAATGTGCCCGCCGTGGACAGGCGTGTCAAGGGGTCCGAGACGCCGGAAAAACCCCGGAGGCGGCGGGGAGGAATCATCGGAAAACGACGAGGCCCGGCAGGCTGCGGACACAGCCTGCCGGGCCTCTCCGGCGGGGTTCACCAGGGCGGTCGTGCGACCTACTTGATCCAGGCGTCGACCTTGTCGCGGTTGGCCTCGACCCACTTCTTCGCCGCCGCCTCGGGCGACATCTTGTCCACCGCGATGTACTTGGCGACGGTGTTCTGGTCCTCGTTCGTCCAGGTGAAGTTCTTCACCAGGTCATAGGCCGGGCTGCCCGACTTGGCGAACTTCGCGCTGACTATCTTGTCGAGTTCGTACACCGGGTAGTCGCACGCGACCTTCTCGGGGTCGGCGTCGCAGCCGTCCTTGTACTCGGGAAGGCTGACCTTCTTCAGCGGCACCTCGGACAGGAACCACTGCGGCTCGTAGAAGTAGCCGATCACCCATTCCTTGTTCTTCTCGGCGTTGCGGAACGCCTGGATGAGCGCGGTCTCGCTGCCCGCGTACACCACCTTGAAGTCGAGCTTGAGGTTCTTCACCAGCGCCCCGTCGTTGGTGACGAACGAGGGGTCCCCGTCGAGGAGCTGCCCCTTGCCGCCCGACTCCGAGGTTCTGAACTTCGACGCGTACTTGTTCAGGTTCTTCCAGTCGGTGATGTCCGGGTGCGCCTTCGCCAGCCACGGCGGCACGTACCAGCCGATGAGGCCCTTGTTGCCGGTCGGCCCCGCGTTGACGGCGGTCTTCTGCTCGTCGATGTACTTCTTCTTCAGATCGTCGTGGCCCCAGTTCTCGACGACGGCGTCGACCTCGCCCGTCCCGAAGCCCTGCCAGGCGATCTCCTCCTTCAGGTTCTTCTTCTCGACCTTGCAGCCGAGGTCTTGTTCGGCGACGTACGCGAGGACCGCAGCGTTCGCCTCGTAGCCCACCCACGGGTTGATCGCGAGATTGAAGGTGCTGCACTTGCCCGAGCTGCTGGAACCGCCCGTGCTGTCGTCGCCGACCTTCGCGCCGCCGCAGGCCGTGAGGGTGAGGCCGAGGACGGCCAGGCCGGCCGCGCCGGCTCTCCAGTGTCGTGCCATGGTGTGGTGCTCCTTATGTGCCGGCGCGGCGAGCCGCTGCCTGAGTGATCCGGTCGAACATGACTCCGAGCAGGACGATGGCGAGTCCGGCCGCGAGTCCCTTGCCGTACAGCTGGCCCTGCGAGAACCCGGCCACGACGTCGTAGCCGAGGGCACCCGCGCCCACCAGGCCGCCCACGACGACCATGGACAGCACGTAGATGAGGCCCTGGTTGGTCGCGAGCGTCAGCGCGCCGCGCGACATGGGCAGCTGGACCTTGGTGATGATCTGCCAGGTGTTGCACCCGGTGGACATCGCCGCCTCGACGGTGGTCCCGGGCACGGCCCGCACCCCGTCGGCGATGATCTTGATGGCGACCGGCGCCGCGTAGACGACGGCGGCGACGATGGCCGTGAACCGTGTCGCGCCGAACAGCGCGAGGAACGGCACGAGATAGACGAACGGCGGCATGACCTGGGCCGCGTCCAGGGTGGGCCGGACCAGCCGGTCCACCAGCGCGCTGCGTCCCATCCACACCCCGAGGACGACACCGAGCAGCATCACCAGCACCGTCGCCACGGCGGTGGACGCCAGTGTCGTCATGGCGTCCGACCAGACCCCGGTGGCGACCAGCAGACCCACGCACACGACGGTGGTGGCCCCGGCACGCCGGCCGCCGAGTACCGTGCCGAGAGCGACGAGAGCCGCGCCGACGAGCCACCACGGGGAATCGGTCAGCAGGGTCTGGAACGGATTGAGCAGGCCGTTGGTGAGCGCGTCACGGAAGGCGTTGGTCAGGCCCGACAGGTTGTCCTGTGCCCAGGAGGTCACATCGGCCGCCGCCCTGGCGATGCCGCTGCCGATGCGGCCCTCGCCGGGGAACTCGGCCGCCCATATATAGGTGTGCGACAGATACACCAGCACCGCCGTCACCACCGCGCCCGCCGCGAGCAGTTGCCGCCGCCACTTGAGGAACGGGCTGTCCGAGCCCCGGGCCGTCTCCGCCCGGCTGCTCGCCGCGGTGGTGACCCGGTCCAGCACGATGGCCAGGACGACGATGGCCAGGCCGGCGTTGAAGGCCGTGCCGACATCCAGCGACTGCAGGGCCTGGATGACGGTCGCGCCGAGGCCGGGCGCGTTGATCAGGGCCGCGATGGTCACCATGGCCAGGGCGGCCATGATGGTCTGGTTGATGCCCATCACCACCGTCCGCTTGGACATCGGCAGCAGGACCTTCAGCAGCGCCTGCCGCCGCGTCGCGCCCATCGAGTCCGCCGCCTCGACCGTGGCCTGTGGTACGGAGCGGATGGCGTGCGCGGTGATGCGGATCGCCGGCGGTGCCGCGTAGATCGTGGTGGCGATCGTGGCGGAGGCGGGACCGATCAGGAAGAACAGCGTCAGCGGCGCCAGATACACGAAGGTCGGCATCGTCTGCATGAAGTCCAGGAAGGGCGTCACGATCCGGTTGACCCGGTCCGACAACCCGGCCCACACGCCCAGGGGAATGGCGAACAGCAGCGCCACGCAGACCGCCGAGAGCGTCAGCGCCAGGGTGTCCATGCTCTCCTGCCAGAGCCCTTGCAGGCCGAGAAAGGTGAAGCCGGCCACGGCCAGCAGCGCCACCCGCCAGTTGCCCACGGCCCAGGAGACGTAGCCGGCGACACCGACGACACCGAGCCAGCCGACTTGCGGAACCGGGCGGCCCGGGGTCGGCTGCGAGATCAGATCCTGCACGAAGGTCACCAGGGTGTCGATGACCAGGCGGATCTCGTTGAAGAAGTAGAGGAAGAGCGGGTTGGAGTTGCGGTTGGCTCCGATCGAGTCGTTGACGTCGTTGAACCACCGGTGCAGATCGGTCAGGTCGGCCGCGGCGAGGGACAGGGTCTGCTTGCCGCGCAGCACGGCGAAGAGCACCAGCCAGAGGAGCAAAATCGCGGCCACCACCACGCCGCGGTTGACGGTGCGCACGCGCCGGCCGGGAGCGGGCTGCTCCGCGGTCCCGGTCTTCTCCGGCTTCTCGATCGCGACGGTCATCACGCGTCGCCTTCCTGCCCGGCGACCACCGCGAGGATCTCCTCGTCGCCGACGATGCCGAGCAGCTTGCCGTCCTCCACCACCTTGACCGGCTTCTCGGCCACGAGCACCGCCCGGGTGGCCTCCTTCACCACCACGTCCGGGCCGAGCTCGGGACCGTCCAGGGGGTCGTCGGACTCCACCGGGCGCATGATCCACCGCAGGGTCAGGACGTCACCGCGGGGCACGTCCCTGACGAAGTCGCGTACGTAGTCGTCGGCGGGGGCGCCGACCAGTTCGTCGCCGGTGCCGCACTGGACCATCCTGCCGTCGCGCATGATGAGGATGCGGTCTCCCAGCCGCAGCGCCTCCGACAGGTCGTGGGTGATGAACACCATCGTCTTGCCGACCTCGTGGTGCAGCCGGACGACCTCGTTCTGCATGTCACGGCGGATCAGCGGGTCGAGCGCGGAGAACGGCTCGTCGAAGAGGAGTACGTCCGGGTCGCCGGCCAGTGCGCGGGCGAGACCCACGCGTTGCTGCATACCGCCGGAGAGCTGGTCGGGGTAGGACTTCTCGTACCCGGAGAGGCCGACGAGTTCGACGACCTCCATCGCCCTCCTGGTGCGCTCGGCCCGGCCCATGCCGCGGATCTCCAGCCCGAACGCCACATTGTCGACGACCCGGCGGTGCGGCAGCAGCCCGAAGTGCTGGAAGACCATGGAGAACTTGCTGCGGCGCAGTTCGCGCAGGCGGCCCGCGTCCGCGTCACGGATGTTCTCGCCCTCGAAGAGGATCTCCCCGGCGGTGGGTTCGATGAGCCGGGTCAGACAGCGCACCAGGGTGGACTTGCCGGAGCCGGACAGACCCATGACGACGAACACCTCGCCGGGCGAGACCTCGAAGTCCACGTCGCGCACGGCGGCGGTGCATCCGGTGCGGTCCATCAGTTCGCGGCGGGTGAGCCCGCGCAGTTCCTCGGAACCCGGTACCTGGTCCGCCTTCGGCCCGAAGACCTTCCATAGCTCGCGTACGGATATGACCGGGTCGGGTGCCGAGTCCTGGGGCATGCCGCGCCGCTGCGGCACCTCGGTCGTTGCTGGGGTCATGTTCGACCTCTTTTCGGCGTCAGCCGCTGAACCAGTGCTGCGGCCGGGGTTGGATGTTCTGCCAGATGTGTTTGGGTTCCCGGTACTCGTCCAGGCCGGTCGGGCCCAGCTCGCGGCCCACGCCGGAGTGCCCGAACCCACCCCATTCCGCCTGCGGCACATAGGGGTGGTAGTCGTTGATCCACACCGTCCCGTGGCGCAGCCTGCGGGCGACCCGCTGGGCCTTCCCCGCGTCCTGCGTCCAGACGGCGCCCGCGAGTCCGTACTCGGTGTCGTTGGCGATGCGCACGGCGTCGTCCTCGTCGGTGAAGCGCTCCACGGTGAGCACGGGCCCGAAGGACTCCTCGTGCACCACCCGCATGTCCTGACCGCACTCGTCGAGCACGGTAGGCGGGTAGTAGTGGCCGTCGGCCAGCGCCGGGTCGTCGGGGCGTTCGCCACCGCAACGCAGCACGGCACCCTCGGCGAGTCCGGCCGCGACATACGCCTCGACCTTCGCCAGGTGCTGTGCGGAGATCAGCGGGCCGGTCTCGGCCCGCTGATCGAAGGGGCCGCCGAGCCGGATCCGCCGGGCACGGCGGACCACCTCGTCGACGAACCGGTCGTGCAGCGCGTCCTCGACGATCAGCCGGGCGCCGGCCGAGCAGACCTGGCCCGAATGCAGGAAGACGGCCGTGAGAGCGAAGTCCACGGCCGTCTCGAAGTCGGCGTCGGCGAAGACGACATTGGGGTTCTTGCCGCCGAGTTCCAGCGCGACCTTCTTCACGGTCGCGGCGGCGGTGGCCATGATGCGTCTGCCGGTGTCCAGGCCGCCGGTGAAGGAGACCATGTCGACGGCGGGGTCCTCGGCCAGGGGCGCGCCCGCCTCGGGCCCGGCCCCCAGGACCAGGTTGGCGGCACCGGCCGGGAGCCCGGCCTCCTCGAGGGCCCGCATCAGCAGGATCGAGGTGGAGGGGGTGAGCTCACTGGGCTTGAGGACGATGGTGTTGCCCGCGAGAAGAGCGGGCGCGACCTTCCAGCTCGCCTGGAGCAGCGGATAGTTCCACGGGGTGATCAGTCCGCACACGCCGATCGGCTCGTACACGACACGGCTGACGGCGTCCTCACGGCCGGTGTCGATCACCCGGCCCGCGTCGGTGCCGCCGAGCCCTCCGTAGTAGCGGAAGCAGGAAACGACATCGGCGATGTCGTACTCACTCTCCACCAGCCGTTTGCCGGTGTCCAGCGATTCGGCGCGGGCGAACGCGTCGGCGTCGCGTTCGAGGAGGTCGGCCGTGCGCAGGAGGAGCGCGCCGCGCTCACGCTCGGAGGTGCGCGGCCAGGGCCCTTCGTCGAAAGCCCGGCGGGCCGCGGCGATGGCCGCCTCCGTGTCGGGACGTGTACCTTCGGACACGGTCGCGGAGAGTGCGCCGTCGGCGGGGCAGCGGATGTCCCGGTGGCCGCCGGCCACCGGATCCCGCCATTTTCCATCCACGTACAGGTCTGCCACGTCGAGGGCCCTTCACGGTCGCGTTGCGCATTGTGCACCGTATTGCTTGTGGTGGAACACTCTGTAGCGGGCTGCACCCCACGTCAAGGGGGGCACTGATGACGGTTTCGCCAAGGAGACGGTCACGGGGAGGCTACGCCGACCGGCCCGGAACGCCTCGCGTCCGGGCCGGTCGACTGTCTGAAAACTGCTGGTTACGACGGGGAGCTGTGCCGGTAATACGCGGCATCGGACGGCGGCAGCGGGTCCTTCCCGAGGATGAGGTCGGCCGCCTTTTCCGCGATCATCATGACGGGCGCGTAGATGTTGCCGTTGGTGATGCAGGGCATCACCGACGCGTCGACGACGCGCAGCCCCTCCACCCCGTGCACCCGCATGCTGGCCGGGTCCACGACCGCCATCTCGTCGGTGCCCATCTTGCAGGTACAGGACGGATGCAGCGCGGTCTCGCCGTCCTTGGCGACCCAGGCGAGGATCTCCTCGTCGGTCTCGACCGACGGCCCCGGCGAGACCTCCCCCGCATTGAACGGGGCCATGGCGGGCTGGTTGAGCAGCTCGCGGGCGACCCTGACGGCCTCGACCCACTCGCGGCGGTCCTGCTCGGTGGACAGGTAGTTGAAGCGCAGCGCAGGGTGCTCGGCCGGGTCCTTGCTCTTGATCTTCACCGAGCCGATGGCGTCGGAGTACATGGGTCCGACGTGCACCTGGTAGCCGTGTCCGCCGGCGGGCACGGAGCCGTCGTAGCGGACCGCGATGGGCAGGAAGTGGAACATCAGGTTGGGGTAGGGCACGTCCTCGTTGCCGCGGACGAAGCCGCCCGCCTCGAAGTGGTTGGTCGCGGCGGGGCCCGTGCGGAAGAGCCACTGCAGGCCGATGAAGGGGGCGCGCCACTTCGCGAGGTACGGCTGCATGGAGACGGGCTGCTTGCAGGCGTACTGGATGTACACCTCCAGGTGGTCCTGGAGGTTCTCGCCGACACCCGGCAGATCGTGTACGACGTCGATACCGAGCGCGCGCAGCTCCTCGGCGTTGCCGACGCCCGAGAGCTGGAGCAGCTGCGGGGAGTTGATGGCGCCTCCGCAGAGGATGACTTCGCGCGCACGCACCTGCTGGGGTCTGCCGCGACCGCGCCGGTACTCGACACCGACGGCCCGCTTGCCTTCGAAGAGGACACGGGTGACCAGACTGCGCGTCCTGACCGTGAGGTTGGGGCGCTTTCGCACGGGTTTGAGATAGGCCTTGGAGGCCGACAGGCGGCGGCCGCGGTGGACGTTGCGGTCGAACTTGGCGAAACCTTCCTGCCGGTAGCCGTTCACGTCGTCGGTGGGAGCGTGACCTGCCTCCTCGGTGGCCTTGAGGAAGGCTTCGAAGAGCGGGTTGGCCGCCGGGCCGCGCTCCAGGACGAGAGGGCCGTCGTGACCGCGGAACTCGTCGTCCGGGTCGGCGGCGAGACAGTTCTCCATGCGCCGGAAATACGGCAGGCAGTGCGCGTAGTCCCAGGTCTTCATGCCCGGTTCGGCCGCCCAGCGCTCGTAGTCCATGGGGTTGCCGCGCTGGAAGATCATGCCGTTGATGCTGCTGGAACCGCCCAGCACCTTGCCTCGCGCGTGGTAGACGCGCCGGCCGCCCATGTGGGGCTCCGGTTCGGACTCGTACTTCCAGTCGTAGAACCGGCTGCCGATCGGGTAGGTCAGTGCCGCGGGCATGTGGATGAAGACATCCCAGGGGTAGTCGGGCCTGCCCGCCTCCAGGACCAGCACCCGGTTACCGGGGTCCGCGGAGAGCCGGTTGGCCAGCGCACTGCCGGCCGATCCGCCACCGACGATGACGAAGTCGTACTGCAAGTGAGCCATGGTGTCTCGTCTCGCTCGCGCCGTTGAGAATGCGCGGCATGCTAGTACTCGCATCTCTATGCGCACCAGGTTGCGAACGACGCAACCTCCGCGGGGTAGGTGTCAAGCCCGTGACCTGCGCCGCTGTCGCCTATGTTTAACGGCCGTATAGTTGCGTTGTGAGCAACTACCATCCAGATACCGAAACGACGACTGCGCCGACCGGTGGGGTGCAGTCCGTCGACCGCGCCATCACCGTGCTGGAGATCCTGGCCCGGCGCGGCGAGGCCGGCGTCAGTGAGGTGGCCGCCGAGATCGATGTCCACAAGTCCACCGCGTTCCGGCTGCTCGGCGCTCTGGAGGTGCGCGGCCTGGTGGAACAGGCGGGCGAGCGCGGCAAGTACCGCCTCGGTTTCGGCCTCGTCCGCCTCGCCGGCTCGGTCACCGGCCGCATCGACATCACCCAGCAGAGCCGCCCGGTCTGCGAGCGTCTCGCCGAGGAGATCGGCGAGACCGTGAACCTCGCCGTGATGCAGGAGCAGTTCGCGATCAACCTGTACCAGGTGCGCGGCCCGGGTGCTGTCACGGCGTTCAACTGGGTCGGCCAGCTGACGCCGTTGCACGCCACCTCCAGCGGCAAGATCCTGCTGGCCCACATGCCGGCGAAGGAGCGTGCCGCGCTGCTGTCGGCGGCCGGTCTGAAGAAGGTGACCCCCCGCACCCTGTCCGCGAGGACCAAGCTCGAGAAGAACCTCGCCGAGGCGCTGGAGCGCGGCTACTCCTGGACCCTGGAGGAGTTCGAGATCGGGCTGCACGCCATGGCAGCCCCGATCCGCAACAGGGACGGGGACGTCGTCGCGGCGATCAGCGCCTCAGGGCCGGCCTACCGGCTCACCGAGGACCGTATGCACGACCTCGCTCCGGTGCTGGTCAAGGGCGCGGACGAGATCAGCCACCGGATGGGCTATCTGGGCTGATCCCGCCGCGCCCTTCGACGGGCGCCCCGCACTCCGGGTGCCGGCCTGCCGTGAACCGCCGCTACCGCGGCCGCCCCGCGCCCAGCCGCTGCTGGACGAACGCGTGGAACTCAGCTATGTGATGCTCGCTGGGCACGAGGACTCCGCCCTTGGCGTACAGCCGGGAACTCATCGCGGGCTGACAGCGCTCGCACGCGTCGAAGTCCTGCCGGTTGACCCGGTCGAAGAGCTCCACCGAGCGGCTGACGTCCTTGCCGCTCTCGACGACGTGCTTGAGGTAGAGCCAGTCGCACTCCACGATCGTGCGGTCGACCGCCACCGGGTACATCCGGTGGAAGATCACATGGTCGGGCACGAGGTTGATGAACACCTGCGGCCGGACGGTGATCGCGTAGTAACGGCGATCCTGGTCCTCGGTGACGCCTGGGATGCGGTCGAGGCCTTCGGAGCCGTCGACGGTGAAGCCCTTGACCTCGGAACCGAACTCCGCGCCGTGCCCCACGTAGTACTGCGCGGCGAACCCGTCGGCGAACTCGGGGAGCACCTCGGTCAGTTCGGGGTGAATCGTCGCGCAGTGATAGCACTCCATGAAGTTCTCGACGATGAGTTTCCAGTTCGCCTTCACGTCGTAGACGATGCGTTCACCGACTTCGAGGTGGTCGATGTCGTAGTGCTCGATCGACTCCGCGTCGCCCAGGCGCGCGACCACGTCCGCCACGACCTCGTCGAAGGGGGGCGGGTTCTCCGCGAGGCACACCCACACGTAACCGAGCCATTCCCGCGTGGCCACCGCCGCCAGGCCGTACTCGGTGCGGCTGACGTCCGGCATCTTGGTGAGGTTGGGTGCCGCGACGAGTTTGCCCGTCAGGTCGTACGTCCAGGCGTGATAGGGGCACTGGAAGGCACGTTTGACCTCGCCGGACTCCGCCGTGCAGAGCTTGGCCCCGCGGTGCCGGCAGACGTTGAGGAAGGCGCGTAGGGAGTTGTCCCGTGCGCGGGTGATCAGGATGCTCTCGCGGCCCACCTCGACGGTCCGGAAGGCACCGGGCGCGGCGAGGTCGGCGGAGCGAACGGCGCAGAACCACATCGCCTCGAAGATGTGTTCCTGCTCCTGGGCGAAGATCTCGGGATCCGTGTAGGAGGACCCGGGGAGGGTGGCGATGAGGCTTTCCGGCAGGCCGGTCGAGGTCACAGTGCACTCCTCGGGGAAACGTCGTGGATCGGGCATACACACGCCGGGACGAGCGACACCGGACGTCGTCGGGTAAGGAGCAGCGCCGCTGCGTGCGCAGCGGCGGCTGTGAGAGGGAGGTCTGCGACCCTGTCAGTGCGTCGCGGCCGCGAGGTGCTTGCGCCAGCGCATGAACAGCTTCGGCTGGTTCATCCCGAGGACGGCGACCGGGTGTCCGGCACGCCGGTAGACGGCCAGGACGTTGCGCTCGTCCGCGGTGCCTTCCTCGATCGTCACGCTGTCGGCGCGGGCCGCGTTGCCGACGAACTGGATCTTCACGCCGTACTGGTCGGACCAGAAGTACGCAGGCCGGGGCAGGCCGGGTTCGGACTCGCCCCAGGACAGTAGGGCGGCCACGGCCGCATCCGGGCGCTCCCGGGCGCCGGTCCAGTGCTCGACGCGGCGGTGGGTGCCCGCGCGCGGGTCGTACCAGGAGGCGCAGTCGCCGACGGCGACCACCCCGGCCAGGCTGGTACGCCCGTCCGCCCCGCACTTGACGCCGTCGTCGAGGTCGACGCCGGATCCGGCCAGCCACTCGACGCAGGGGCGGGCCCCGACACCAACGACCACGATGTCGGCGGGGATGCTCCGGCCGTCCTCCATCAGGACCGCGTCGACGCGGTTCTCGCCACTCAACCCCTTGACGCCCACGCCGCACAACAGGCGTACGCCGTGGTCCGCGTGGAGGGCGGAGACGATGCGCCCCATGGTCGCGCCGAGCGGCCCGGCCAGCGCTGTGGGCGCCGCCTCGACGATGGTCACGTCGAGGCCGAGAGCGTAGGCGGTGGAAGCGACCTCGGCACCGATGAAGCCACCACCGATCACGACCAGACGTCCGCCTTGGGCCAGTTCGTCCCGCAGGGCGCGGGCGTCGTCCAGGGTGCGCAGGGTGTGCACACCGGCCAGTCCGTCCATGCCGGGCAGGGCCCGGGCGGCGGCGCCGGTGGCGATGACGATGCCGTCGGCCCGCACCTCCCGGCCGTCGGTGAGCCGCACCGCGCGGGGCGTGGCGTCGAGTCCGGCGGCGCGGGCTCCGAGCAGCCACTCCGCTTGCAGGTCCTCGCCGTCCGGCTCCAGCGCGAGATCGGCCTCGCCGATACCGCCGGCCAGGAACTCCTTGGACAGGGGCGGCCTGTCGTACGGGCGATGGATTTCGTCGCCGATGACGACCAGCCGTCCGTCGTATCCCTGTTTGCGCAACGAGCGCGCCGCCGACAGACCGGCCAGCGACGCGCCCACCACGGCCACGGTCCTCACGCGACGCCCCCGGCGAGCCGGGCGGCGATGCAGGGGGGCAGGTTCGGGGCTGCCGTGGACAGCCGGACGTAGATCATGCCGTCCTCGACGAAGACCTCGTGCGTGCGCACCGGGAGCTTGGCCGGCGGGGCGTCGACCGCTCCCGTCTTGAGGTTGAACTTCGAGGCGTGCAGCGGGCATTCGACCTCGCAGCCCTCCAGCCAGCCATCGGCGAGCGAGGCGTCCTGGTGGGTGCATGTGTCGTCGATGGCGAAGAGTTCGCCGTCGTCGGTGTGGAACACCGAGACCGGCGGGTCGATCTCGAGCCTGTGGGCCTCGCCTCGGGGCAGATCCACGAGACGGCACGCGGCAATCATCATGACACCTCGGTGCGTATAGCGAAACGGATTGCGGTGAACGCAACGCCAGTTTGAGGGCGCCCTCAAACCGTTGTCAAGGAGTTCGCGGGGCGGCTGACGGCCATATTTTGTGTTGCACATCACGCAACCCCCCGCACGATAAGAAACGCAGGTCAGCGCGGAGCGCCTCTCAGAACTGCGGCAGCGGCAGCGGCGTCGCCGCGGGTTCGAGGGCCCACCGAGCGGTCACGCGCACCGCGTCGGCCGTCGAGGCGACGTCGTGGACGCGCACACACCAGGCGCCCTGCGCGGCGGCCAGGACCGATACCGCGGAGGTGGCCGCGTCCCGCAGGTGCGCCGGGCGGGGCCGCCCCGTCTCCGGGTCCGCGAGCAGATGGCCCAGAAAGGACTTCCGCGCCGCACCCACCAGGACCGGCCGGCCGAGCGCGGCGACCTCCCGGAGACGGCCGAGCAGCCGCCAGTTGTGCTCGGCGTGCTTGGCGAACCCGAGCCCCGGGTCGACGATGAGACAGTCCGCCGGGACCCCGGCGTGCAGAGCCGCGTCGACTCTCGCCCGCAACTCGTCGACCACGTCGGTGACGACGTCGTCGTACACGGCGCGCGTCTGCATCCCCGCCGAGTGCCCGCGCCAGTGCATGAGCACATAGGGCGTACCGGACCGCGCCATCAGCGGGAGCATCGCCGGGTCGGCGAGTCCACCGGACACGTCGTTGACCAGGGCGGCGCCGGCCTCGATGGCATGGGCGGCGACCTCGGCCCGCATGGTGTCGACGCTGACCGTCGCGCCCGCCGCGGCGAGTTCGCGGACGACCGGCAGCACGCGCCGCAACTCCTCCTCGACGGCCGGGCGCGCGGCGCCGGGGCGGGTCGACTCGCCACCCACGTCCAGGATGTCCGCGCCCTCGTCGAGCAGCGCCAGGCCGTGCGCTACTGCCCGTTCCGGGTCGAACCACCGCCCACCGTCGGAGAACGAGTCGGGCGTGACGTTCACGATGCCCATCACCAGGGTCCGGCCCGGGCCGGGAAGACCTCGCGGGTGGAGCACGGGAGCGGCCCGGTCGGGCCGGGCGGCGCTACTCATGCGACTCGGGGCGGGTCGGCGAAGGGGCGTACGGACATCATCATGGGACCTGGCGACCTCGTTGCGCATAGAGGAACAATGTGCGATTTGAGCAACGAGTCTGAGGACGGCCGTGCGGCACTGTCAAGGCAGGTGGAGGGCCCTGGCCTCCTCATGGGGCCCGGACGCCGGTGTGAGCAGCCGGGAGGCCTTTAGTTCGGTCTCGTCCCACTCCCGCCAAGGGGCCGGACCCCCAGGTGATGCCGGCGCCCGTACCGAAGCCCGGCACCGGCCCCGCCGGGGCGGCACGACCGATCCGGAAGGTGCGCATGCCCACGGCCAGTTCACCGGTCCCCCGGTCGGCGTCAGCCCAGCCGACGGCGCCGCAGTACGGGCCGCGGGGTGCGGTCTCCAGGGCGTCGATGACGCGCAGTGCGCTGGACTTCGGCGCGCCGGTCACGGAGCCCGGCGGGGAGGTCCCGGCCATCAGCTCGGGCCGGCCCGCGCCCCGCGCCAGTTCCCCGCGCACGGTGGAGACGAGATGCACCAGGCCGGGGTGCCACTCGACGGCGCAGAGAGAGGGGACGGTGACGGATCCGGTGGCGCAGACCCGCCTCAGGTCAATGCGGACCAGGTCCACGATCATCACGTACTCGGCGTGGTCCATCTCCAGCAGGTCGCCCGCGGTACGGCCCGTGCCCTTGATCGGCCCGGACTCCAGCGTCCGGCCGGTGCGGCGGAGGAGGAGTCCGGGCGAGGCGGTGGCCACTTCGACGCCGTGCGCGGGAAGCCGGACCGTACCGGCGTGGCGCGGGGTTGCCACGGGCGAGCTGCGCGGTCAGCGCGTCGATGTCGGCGGCGTCCGGGTCGGGCAGGGGTGCGGAGAGCACGCGGCACAGATTGGCCTGCCAGACGTCGCCCGCCGCGATGTGCCGCGGATGCGGCGCACGCCCAGATCAGTGGCGACGAGGCCGCCGAAGCGGGCCATCGGGTCGGGAGCGTGTACGGCGGTTCGTCCAGGGGCCGACGGGGTGGATGGTCCTCGGTCATGACGGTCGTACCGGGCAACGACGGCCCGGGTCACGGCCACCACGGCCGGGGGAACGGCCACCACGGCCGGTCGCGGCCATGACGGCCGAGCGAACGGCCACCACGGCCGGGGTCACGGGCATGCCGGCCAGGTACGCGGGCGTGCCGACCGACCCATGAATGGGTTCGCGGGCAGGCCGACGGGCCCGCGGAAGGGCTCGCGGGCAGGCCGACGGGCTCGCGGGCAGGCCGGCCGGGGCGGGCTCTCGTACGCGGGTCTCACCCGAGGAGACGCGCGGGCACTCGATCGCCCCGGCCGGCCTGGCGGCGCCCTGTCACCAGCCGCGGGCGGCCCACTCCTCCAGGTGCGGTGCCTCCGCCTCGACGGTCGTCGTCTGACCGTGTCCGGTGTGGACGACCGTCTCGCCCGGGAGGGTCAGCAGCCGGTCACCGATGGAGCCGATGATCGTGCCGAAGTCGCTGTACGAGCGCCCGGTCGCACCGGGTCCTCCGGCGAACAGCGTGTCACCGCTGAACAGTGCGCCCAGTTCGGGTGCGTACAGGCACACGGCACCCGGAGCGTGTCCGGGCGTGTGGAGGACACGCAGGCCGATGCCCGCCACCCTGAGTTCCTCACCGTCGGCGAGCGGCCTGTCGGGCCGCCGGCCGGGGTGCACCATCTTCCACAGCACCTGGTCGTCGGGGTGCAGGAGGATGGGGGCGCCCGTGGCCAGGGCGAGGTCCGGTGCGGCGCGCACATGGTCGTCGTGGGCGTGGGTGCACACGACGGCCGACAGGCGTCGGTCACCGACGGCTTCCAGGACGGCGTCGGAGTCGTGCGCCGCGTCGATGACGATCACCTCGTCGTCGTCACCGATGATCCAGACGTTGTTGTCGACGTCCCAGGTCCCGCCGTCGAGGCTGAAGGTGCCGCTGGTGACGAGGTGTTCGATGCGCGGTGCGCCGGCCATCACAGCACCACCACCGAGCGCAGCACGTCACCGCGGTGCATCTTCTCGAACGCCTCCTCCACGTCACCGAGGCCGATGGTCTCGGAGACGAACGCGTCCAGGTCGAAACGGCCTCCCAGATACAGGTCGATGAGGGCCGGGAAGTCGCGTGAGGGCAGGCAGTCGCCGTACCAGCTGGACTTCAGGGAGCCGCCCCGCCCGAAGACGTCGAGCAGGGGCAGCTCCACCTTCATCTCCGGGGTGGGCACGCCGACCAGCACGACGGTGCCGGCCAGGTCGCGGGCGTAGAAGGCCTGGCGGTACGTCTCGGGGCGGCCGACCGCCTCCACGACGACGTCCGCGCCGAAGCCGCCCGTCAGCTCGCGCACCGCTTCCACGACGTCGCCCTTGGATCCGTCGACCGTGTGGGTGGCCCCCATGGTCACGGCCCGGTCCAGCTTGCGCTGGTCGATGTCGACGGCGATGACCTTGCTCGCTCCGGCCAGCCTCGCCCCCGCGACGGCGGCCATGCCGACGCCGCCGCAGCCGATGACGGCGACGGAGTCGCCCCGGCCGACGGCGCCGGTGTTCACGGCCGCGCCGAAGCCCGCCATGACGCCGCACCCGAGCAGACCGGCTGCCGCCGCCGAGGCCGCGGGGTCCACCTTGGTGCACTGTCCGGCGGCGACCAGCGTCTTCTCCGCGAAGGCGCCGATGCCGAGTGCCGGCGAGAGCGGGGTGCCGTCGAGCAGCGTCATCGGCTGGGTCGCGTTGTGGGTGGCGAAGCAGTACCAGGGCTTGCCCTTGCTGCAGGCCCGGCACTGGCCGCACACCGCACGCCAGTTGAGAATGACGAAGTCGCCGGGCTCGACGCCGGTGACTCCCTCTCCGACGGCCTCGACGCGACCCGCCGCCTCGTGCCCCAGGAGGAAGGGGAAGTCGTCGTTGATCCCGCCCTCGCGGTAGTGGAGATCGGTATGACAGACGCCGCACGCCTCGACCTTGACCAGCGCCTCACCCGGGCCCGGGTCGGGGACGACGATCGTTTCGACGGAGACCGGTGCGCCCTTCTTACGGGCGACGACGGCACGAACCTCGTGGGCCATGAGCTGCTCCTCAAGCGGGAAACCCTCGCGAGTGCGTTGCCTCATTAGATACACGCACCGCTATACGCAACCGAGCATCGCGGAGGAGCACGCCGAGGGTCAAGGGCTTGGTTCCAACCGGGTCGACTCGGCGCGAGAGCGCCGCACGGGCGGGCGGTGCGCCGTGCGCGACTCAAAGGCCCGATGTCTCCGCCGGGGGCGGTGCCGGCCGGCTTCCGCCGACACGGCTCGGCGCGCTGAGGTCCACGACGATGCCCAGGGCCTCGCTCCGGACCCAGGACGCGTCCAGGCGGGTGACCGATCGCGGTCAGTGGCTGACCGCGATCGGGGCTAGGTTCACGGGGCGGGAACCGGCTCCCCGCCGCCGTGGGCGGCGTACAAGTCGGCGCACAAGGCGCACAAGGCGCACAAGGCGCACAAGGCGCACAAGACGAAAGGACGCCATGGCAGAACGTCTCACCCGCCGGGCCCTCAACCGGGCGACGCTGGAACGCCAGTTGCTGACGCGGCGCACGGATCTGCCGGCCCCCGCGGTGATCGAGCGGCTCACCGGACTGCAGGCGCAGGATCCCGCCCCGCCGTACATCGGGCTGTGGAGCAGGATCGAGGGCTTCCGGCTGGAGGAGCTGACGAAACTGCTCGAGGAGCGTGCGGTGGTGCGCGCGACCCTGTTCCGGGGAACCCAGCACCTGGTCACGACGGAGGACTACCTGTGGCTGCGCCCGCTGCTGCAGCCGATGCTGGACCGCTGGCAGAAGGCCGCCTTCGGCAAGCACGCGGCGGGCCTGGACCTGGCCGAGATCGCCGGCGTGGCCCGCTCGGCCCTCGCCGGCCACGCGCTCACGCGGCCCGAGCTGGGCGGGCTGCTGACGGAGCGCTGGCCGGGACGCGACCCGGTCGCCCTGGCCCGCTCGGTCCAGGGGATGCTGGCGATCGTGCATCCGCCGCCGGACGGCACCTGGGGGCGCCGGGGCACGACTCCGTTCGCCCTGGCCGAGGAGTGGCTGGGCAGGCCCCTCGCCCGGGACGCCTCCCCGCGGCAGCTCGTCCTGCGCCACCTCGCCGGGTTCGGTCCCGCCACAGTGAAGGACGTCCAGGCCTGGAGCGGTACGACGCGGCTGCGTGAGGTGGTCGAGGAGCTGCGGCCGGAGCTGCGGGCGTACCGGGGCGAGGACGGGGAGGAGATCTTCGACCTTCCCGGGGCGCCGCTGCCGGACCCGGACACGGAGGTGCCGGTGCGGTTCCTGGCCGCGCTGGACAACGTGGTGCTCGGGCACGCGGACCGCTCGCGGCTGATGACCGACGAGCAGCGCCCGTACGTCATCGTCGATGCGGCGGTGCTCGTGGACGGCACCGTCCGCGCCCTGTGGGCGATCAAGCGGGAGGGACGCGACAAGGCGACGGCGGTCCTGACCGTGAAGTGCTTCTCCCCGCTGACCCCGGGCGAGGAAGCGGAGGTCGGGGACGAGGCCGCACGCCTGCTGCGGTTCGCGGCCGCGGACGCCGAGCGGCACGACATCCGCTTCGCCCCGGTCACCGGCGGCTGACGAGGCGGGCACGCGCCTGCTCCGGGGTGAAGGCTCCGGAGGGGGGCCGGGGGCGGCGCCTCGGGTTGCCGCCGGTTCAGTCCCGATGGCCCGCACGTGCGCCCCGTACTCCGAGGGCCCGGTCCGCACGCCCAGCCGGTAGCAGTCGTGCCACGACAACGCCGTGATCGACGTCGAGCGCGATCTGAGGCCCTCCGAGCACCGCGAAAGGCACGTGGGCCGGTGCCGCGCCCGGTGGACGTGGAGGACGAGGCCCGAGGCGGACAGGCGTCTACGACCTGCGGCCCGTGGTGGAGGCGAAGCCCAGCCAGGTGTGGCGGTTGTTCCACCAGCACCAGCCGACCTTCGGCGCGTTACGGCGCTCGCGGCCGTCACGCCCGGTGCCGTTGCTGATCCAGATCGCCGGGGTGCGGGCGTCCAGGGTGCCGTTGGGCTTGCGCAGCCGGGAGCCGATGGTCATGAAGCAGAGGTTGCGCTCCAGGGCGTCCGGCTGCTGGAGCACCCAGTGGATGCCCTCCGTCAGCACCATCGGACTGCGGTCCTCCTGGGCGAGGGCAGGAAGGGCCTCGTCGGGGCTCCAGTTGGACATGTGGTCTCCGCGGTCGACGCCGGTGACGACGTAGAGCGGGGCGTCGGGCAGCTCGACGGCGCAGGGCGTGAAGTCGTCGACGTCGGGCATGTCGACGACGACGAAGCCCGGCTTGCCGTCGCGGCGCAGCAGCGGCGCGAGAGCGGAGGCGGGGGCCCTGTCCGGGCGCACGGCCAGCAGGGCGCCGTCGCCGCCGGACCGGGCCGCGAAGTCGCGGATCTCCTCGGCGGACAGCCCGGCGATCTCGTGCACCCCCAGCTCGATCAGCCGCTCGGCCTGCGCGCTCAGGGGCGGGAGTGCGGGGAGGACGGTGGACGGGTCGGGCGTGGTGTCGGGCACGCTGCTCCTCTGGCCGGCGAGATCGGTGAACTCCCTTGCAACGAGCCGGTCTGCGGAGGCGTTCCCTCCCTTTCCCCTCCGCGCTGCCCGCCACCGGACAGGCCGTGCCGCTGCCACTCGCTGGGCGCGGGGCGCGGGGCCCGCGCCGGCTGGACGAGGACGTGCTCCGTGTCGTCAACGCGGTGGGCATGTCCCGGGCGGTGGCGTGCCTGGCGCTCGGCCCGCGGCTGCCCCTGCTGGTGGACGCGCTGCGGCCGGCCGTCGAACAGTGGCCGTCCACGCCGTTCGCCGGGGGCTGGGAGCCTGGCTCCGGAGGGGCCCGAGTGCGGGGTTCGCCGTGGGTGTGCCGCTCACTCGGGCAGCGGCCGGTCGTCCACGACGTGCTTCATGACGAGGGTGGAGTTCAGGCGTTGCACTCCGGGCAGCCGGGCCAGCTGCCGGTCGTAGAGCTGCTGGAAGGCGGCCAGGTCGGTGGTGGCGACGCGGAGGAGGTAGTCGGGGTCGCCGAACAGGCGCTGGGCCTGGAGCACGTGCGGGACGGCGGCCACGCCCTCTTCGAACGCGGAGACGGTGTCGGCGTCCTCCAGGCGCAGAGTGACGAAGACCAGGGCCTCGAAGGTGAGACCCACGGCGGCCGGGTCCACGACCGCGCGATATCCACGGATCGCCCCTTCGCGTTCGAGGTCGCGCAGCCGGCGGTGGCAGGGCGAGACGCTCAGCTTCACCCGCGCGGCGAGCTCGGTGACCGTGAGGCGGCCGTCCAGCTGCAGCTCGGTGAGAATTTTCCGGTCCAGGGCATCCATGGAGAAGATTCTGCCCCAGATCACGCGATCAAGGGGTAAAGAAGGGAACACCTCCCGGCCCTCAGGATGCCGCAGGGTCTCCCGGGCTGGGGTCAGGCCGGGGTGAGCGGGCACCCGCGTCTCCATCTGCCATTTCCGCTGGTCACCCGAGCGCCCCTCGGCAGACGCGCCTCAGCGGGGCGGTAGCGGGACAATCAGTGCAGGAAAACGTGAGCAGGCGGGGCGTCACATCCGGAGGCACCGTGAAGGGACGCGTACCGGAGGACCTGGCGGTCGTCGTCGACGCCGGCGGGGTGGTCGTGGTGTGGAGCGACGGCGCTCGCCGCCTGCTCGGATTCGAGTCCGCCGATGTCGTGGGCAGACCCGTCACCGACCTGCTCGCCGCCCGCCTCCCGGAGTCCACCCGGCGGCACGCGGCCGACGGACAGCGGTGGGCCGGTGAGGTGGCACTGTGGCACCGGAACGGCGACCGCGTCCTGGTCCGGCTGCAGGGAACGCCGATGCTGGACGCGGAGGGCAGGCGGCTCTGGCTCGTGACCGGCACCGCGCCGCTGTACACGACCCCGCGCGCCGAGCACCAGGCCCTGCCCCTGTGGGACCTCACGCTCGCCCAGCTCCCCGTCCCGGTGGCCGTCTACGACCGGGAGGCCCGGCTGGTGGCCGCCAACGGGGCCATGACCGCGATGATGGGCAGGTCCGAGGCGGAGATGAAGGGCCTGACCCTGTGGGAGATCGAGCCGAACCCGCCGTTCGACGAGTACGACCGCCTCCAGCGGGAGGTCCTGCGCACCGGCGAGACGATCTTCCACGATGGGTACGACACGGCCCCGGGCGAGACCCGGCGGCGCGCCTGGTCGATGTTCATCTCGCCGCTGAAGGACGAGACCGGCGCGGTCCAAGGCCTGTCCGCGACCGTGTTCGACACGACGGAGCAGTACCGGGCCCGCCGTCGGCTGGCAGTGCTCAACGAGGCCAGTCTGCGCATCGGCAGCACCCTGGACGTGACCCGGACGGCCGAGGAGCTGGCCGAGGTCGCCGTCGCAGGGGGGTTCGCGGACTTCGTCACCGTGGACCTGCTGGAGTCCGTCGTCCTCGGCGACGAGCCGGGACCGCTGCCGCCGGACACGCCGGTCACCGTGCGGCGCACCGCGCAGCGGTCGGTGCTGGCGGGCTGCCCGGAGTCGGTGGTCGCCCCGGGCGGCACGACCCGCTACCCGGTGGGGACGCTGCCGCTGCGGACCCTGTCCGCCGGCCGGGGCGTCCGGCACCGGGCGGGGGATCCGGAGCTGCGGGAGTGGCTCAGGTCCTCCCCTCGCCGCGCCGAGTCCCTGGCCAGGCACATGATCCACTCGGTGATGATGGTGCCGCTGCGCGCCCGGGGCGTGAACCTGGGCCTGGTGCACTTCCTGCGGCACCGGACCCCCGAGTCGTTCAGCGAGGACGATCTGCTGCTCGCGGAGGAGATCGCCGCCCGGGCGGCGGTCAGCCTGGACAACGCGCGCCACTACACCCGTGAACGCCGTACGGCGCTGGCGCTCCAGCGCAGCCTGCTTCCCGAGCGACCACCGCGGCTGGCGGCCATGGACATCGCCTACCGGTACCTGCCGACCGGGGCCGGAGCGGACATCGGGGGCGATTGGTTCGACGTGATCCCGCTGTCCGGCGCCCGGGTCGCCCTGGTCGTGGGCGACGTGGTGGGCCACGGCATCCAGGCGTCGGCCACGATGGGCCGGCTGCGGACGGCCGTACGGACCCTCGCGGACGTCGATCTCGCGCCCGACGAGCTGCTCACCCAGCTGGACGACCTCGTCATCCGGCTCGACCGGGAGGAGGGCCCGGAGGCGCGCGGGGCGGAGGAGGCGTCGGGACAGGTCGGCGCCACCTGCCTGTACGCGGTGTACGACCCGGTGTCCCGGCACTGCACCATGGCCCGCGCCGGGCATCCGTCGCCGGCGCTGGTCACGCCCGACGGCGGCGTACGCTTCCTGGACCTGCCGGCCGGGCCGCCGCTGGGCCTGGGCGGCCTGCCGTTCGAGGCCGCCGAGGTGCAGTTGGAGGAGAACAGCCTGCTCGCCCTCTACACCGACGGCCTGATCGAGGCGCCCGACCACGACATCGAGGTCGGGATCGGCCTGCTGCACCAGGCGCTGAGCAGCGCCGCGGGCACGCTCGACGAGACCTGTGACCAGGTGCTGCGCACCGTGCTGACCGGCCGGCCCGCCGACGACATCGTGCTGATGCTGGCGCGGACGGCCGTGCTCGACGCCGCCAAGGTACGCACCTGGCAGCTGCCGCCGGACCCCGCGGCCGTGGCCCGGGCCCGCAAGATGGCGGGCGAGCAACTGGCCGAATGGGGGCTGGCGGAGGCGGAGTTCGCCACCGAACTGATCGTCAGTGAGCTGGTCACCAACGCGCTGCGGTACGGCGGCGCTCCCATCGAACTGCGGCTGATCCGCGACTCGACCCTCATCTGCGAGGTGTCCGACGGCAGCAACACCGCACCGCATCTGCGCCGGGCCCGTGTCTTCGACGAGGGCGGGCGGGGGCTGCTGCTCGTCGCCCAGCTCGCCGAGCGATGGGGCAGTCGTCAGACGGCCACGGGCAAGACCATCTGGGCGGAGCAGCCCCTGCCGGCCGGGACGCCCGGATGAATCCGGATCACTGCGGGGAACCCCTTCCCCGGTGCCGGTGAACCGGTTCCGGTGTCGTCCACGGCGCGGCCCGCTTCGCCGGCCACGCCGTCCTGTCCCGCCCCGCGTTCCCAGAACGACGGCAGGCATGTTCCCGGTCGTCCGGAACGGGCGAGGTGCCCGAACCGGCATGCCGACGGGTACGAGGGGTACTCCGACGATCTTGCAAGACGGCCCTCGGGCCGTAAGTCGTCGGAAGGAGAGCCGTGTCTGACGAGACGGTGAAGAACGTCTTCGTGATCGGGCTCGACGAGGCCAATCTGCCCACGCTCCAGCAGGTCCCGGGGTCCGACCGGCTGCGTTTTCACCAGCTGCTGACGATCGAGGAACTCCAGGTCGGCGAGGTGCACATGCCCACGCTGCTCGACAAGGCGCGGGGCGTGCTGGACGCCTTCGACGGCAGCATCGACGCGATCGTCGGCTACTGGGACTTCCCGGTCAGCACCCTCGTCCCGCTGCTGAGCGAGCACTACGGCACCCGCAGCACGACCCTGGAGTCGGTCGTCAAGTGCGAGCACAAGTACTGGAGCCGGCTGGAGCAGCAGAAGGCCACCGACCGGCACCCGCGCTTCGGCCGGGTGGACCTGTCGGCCGACCCGCCCCGTCCGCCCGACGGCGTGGGGTTCCCCCTGTGGGTCAAGCCCGCGCTCTCCTACTCGTCCGAACTCGCCTTCGGAGTCGGTGACGAAGAGGAGTTCCGCAAGGCCGTCACCGAGATCCGCGAGGGCATCTCCCGGATCGGCCGCCCCTTCGAGCACATCCTGGAACGCATCGACCTGCCACCGGAGATGGACGGGGTCGGCGGCCGGGTCTGCCTCGCGGAGGAGGCGATGTCCGGCGTCCAGGTCGCCGTGGAGGGCTACGTCCACCAGGGCGAGGTGACGGTCTACGGGGTTCTGGACTCCATCCAGTACCCCGGCTCCCCCTGCTTCCTGCGCCACCAGTACCCCTCGACGCTGCCGCCCCCGGTCATCGCCGAACTGCACGACGTCAGCGAGCGCGTCATGCGGCAGATCGGCATGGACTCGGCCACCTTCAGCATCGAGTACTTCTACGACCCGCACACGCAGGAGATCAACCTGCTGGAGATCAACCCCCGGCACTCCCAGTCGCACGCGGAGCTGTTCCAGTACGTCGACGGCGTGCCCAACCACCACTGCATGGTCAGCCTCGCGCTCGGCGAGGACCCGCGCATGCCGCACCGCGAGGGACCGTACGCGATGGCGGCGAAGTGGTACCACCGCTGGTTCACCGACGGTGTGGTGCGCCGGGTGCCCGGCCCCGAGGAGATCGCCCGCATCGAGCGGGAGACCCCGGGCGTCCGCATCGAGGTGATCCCCGAGGCTGGCGACAGGCTCTCGGAACTCCCCGGGCAGGACAGCTACAGCTACGAGCTGGCGCACATCTACACCGGCGGGGCGGACGAGGAGGAGCTGCGGGAGAAGTTCGACCACTGCGTGGCCGCCCTGGGCCTCGCCTTCGAGGACGCCCTGCCCGAGGCCGACGCCGCGCGAGAGTGAGGAGCACGTGGGTTCCATGCGTTACGTGACCAACCTGCCGTACGCGACGAAGGAGGAGGAGCACGTCACGATCCCGATGTCCGACGGGGTCCGGCTCTCGGCGCACGTGTGGCGCCCCACCTGCTCCGACCAGGAGCCGGTGCCGGCGGTGCTGGAGTACATCCCGTACCGCAAGCGCGACCTGACGGCCGTGCGCGACTCGGTCCACCACCCCTACCTCGCCGGGCACGGCTACGCCTGCGTCCGCGTCGATCTGCGCGGCACCGGTGACTCCGAGGGCGTGCTGCGCGACGAGTACCTGGAGCGGGAGCAGGCGGACGCGGAGGAGGTCCTGGCCTGGCTGACGGAGCAGCCCTGGTGCGACGGCGGTACGGGCATGATGGGCATCTCCTGGGGCGCGTTCGCCGCGCTGCAGGTGGCGGCCCGCCGGCCGCCGGGCCTGAAGGCCATCGCCATCGCCTCCTTCACCGACGACCGGCACGCCGACGACATGCACTACATGGGCGGCGCCCTGCTGTCGGACAACCTGGCCGAGGCGGGCACCATGTTCGCCTACGGCACCTGCCCGCCCGACCCGGCCGTGGTCGGGGACCGCTGGCGCGGGATGTGGCACGAGCGGCTGGAGAACACCGAGCCGTGGGTCCTCGAGTGGCTGCGCCACCAGCGCAGGGACGACTACTGGCGGCACGCCTCGGTGTGCGAGGACTATTCAGGCGTGCGCTGCCCGGTCCTGGCCTCCAGCGGCTGGGCGGACGGCTACTCCAACGCCGTCACGCGGCTGCTCGGCAACCTGGACGTGCCCCGCAAGGGGCTGATCGGCCCCTGGTCGCACAAGTTCCCCCACCTCGGGGAGCCGGGCCCGGCGATCGGCTACCTGCAGGAGCTGGTGCGGTGGTGGGACCACTGGCTCAAGGGCGTCGACAACGGCGTCATGGACGGCCCCATGCTCCAGACGTGGATGCAGGACAGCGTGCCGCCCTCCACCTCCTACGAGGAGCGGCCGGGCCGCTGGGTCGGCGAGCCGGACTGGCCCTCCCCGCACATCCGCCCGGTGACGCGTCCGCTCACCCGGCACACCATCGGGCCCGCCCAGGACCTGGCCGGCCCGGGCGACACCGACGGCGAGGCGATGACCGTGCGGTCACCGCTGTCCGTCGGCCAGTTCGCGGGCAAGTGGGCGTCCTACAACGCCCCGCCGGATCTGCCGTACGACCAGCGGGAGGAGGACGGCGGTTCCCTCGTCTTCGACAGCGAGCCGCTCACCGAGCAGTTGGAGATCCTCGGCTCGCCGAGCGTGGAACTCGACCTGTCGGTCAGCGAGCCGGTCGCCCTGGTGGCCGCGCGGCTGTCCGACGTGAGCCCCGACGGCGCCGCGACGCGCGTCTCGTACGGCATCCTCAACCTGACCCGCCGGGACAGCACCGAGTCCCCCGAGCCGCTGGAGCCGGGCCGGCGCTACCGGGCCACCATCCCGCTGAACGGTGTGGCGCAGGCGTTCCCGCCGGGTCACCGCATCCGGCTCTCCCTGTCCACGTCCTACTGGCCGCTGGCCTGGCCGCCGCCGAAGCCGGTCCTGCTCAGCGTCCACGAGCACTCCAGCTCCCTCACCCTGCCGGTGCGGCCGGTGGACGAACCCGACGATGTGCCGTCGTCCCCCTTCGGCGAACCCGAGGGCACTCCCCCGCTCGCCACCAGTCAGGTGACGCCCCCGGAGGAGCGCTGGGAGGTCAAGCGGGACCTGATCGGCTACCGGTCCGAGCTGGACATCGTGAAGGACCGGGGCACGGTCCGCTTCGAGGACATCGGCCTGGAGGCCGGCCGCCGCGCCCACGAGCGCTACTCCGCGGTCGCCGACGACTTCACCTCGGCAGGCGGCGAGTCCACCTGGACCATGCGCTTCCAGCGCGACGACTGGGACGTGCGCGTGGAGACCCACACCCGGCTCACGTGCGACGAGACGGACTTCTTCGTCGACGCGACCCTCGACGCGTACGAGGCCGAGCGCCGCGTCTTCTCCCGCACCTGGAACGAGCGGATCCCGCGCGACCTGCTGTAGAGCGGGCGTTCAGACGGCGTCGCCCCGGTTCAGCAGGACGGCACACCAGCGGAAGCGCCCGTCGTCCGGGTCCCGGCCGAAGCGGTCGTACGTGATGAGCGTGCCTGAAGGTCCCGGCGTACGGCTGTCTGCGCTGCCTCGACGAAGTCGCCGTCGTGGACGGGCCCCGGGCGGGCGCCGGTTCATCGCCACCTGCCGCATGGGGGAACACCTGTCCGGCGCCCTGGCGGTCGGCGTGCCGCCCGGCCGTGCGCCCCTGGTGCCAAGCCGTCGTGAGCGGGACGACCTGGTCTGAAGCGGTGGCGGACACCGGCACTGCGGCGGCCTGGCGCGAGGCGGGGCAGGCCAGTCCGCTCCCGCCTCGCCCGACGCTTCCGCGGACCCGTGGTCCAAGGGTTTGCCCCTCCCCTCGTCCGGCGGCGGATACTGGAGCACTCGCCATCCGGCCGGTTCCGGGAGGGACGCATGACCGTGCGCACTGGACGTGTCGAACTGACGCCCGCCGCCGAGGAGTTGTTGCGGCGGCTGACCGGGATGCACGGGCCGGTGATGTTCCACCAGTCCGGCGGCTGCTGCGACGGGAGCGCGCCGATGTGCTACCCGCGCGGCGAGTTCCGGGTCGGCGCCTCGGACGTCCTGCTGGGACACGTGGCCGGGGACACGCCGTTCTGGATGAGCGGCGACCAGTTCGGGTACTGGTCGCACACCCACCTCACCGTGGACGTGGTCCCCGGCCGCGGCGGCGGCTTCTCCCTGGAGGCCCCGGAGGGCGTCCGCTTCCTGCTCCGCTCCCGCCTCCTCACCGACGAGGAACTGCGCCGCATCGAGTCGGAACCGCCGCTGCCGACCGGGGCGGACCAGGTCGCCTAAGCAGTCCTTTCACTATGAGCGTCCGGTCAGGTCGCGTGGTCTGGTGCCGTGCCTCGCAAGGCGCCGGAGAGCCCTCGATGGGGGTGCCCCCTTGCTCGAGCGCAGGCGAGAGCTTGGGGGAGGAGCTACTAGCCAGGGCTTTTCGGCAACGCGGCGTGGCGCGTTGCCAGGCCGCGCGACCCGGGCGGGCATGGTGAAAGGACCCCTAAGGTGGGCCCATGTACACGACGCGGGTCTCCGGTCACGTCGACGCTCCCCGCTCGGCCGTCTACCGGGCGCTGGTGAGCGCGGAGGCGATCGCGCGCTGGCGAGTGCCGACCGGGATGAGCAGTGAGGTGCACGAGTTCGACGCCCGTGAGGGCGGCGGGTTCCGGGTCTCGCTCACCTACGACGCGCCGGACGCCACCGGCAAGTCCGCCGCGCACACGGACACCTACCACGGCCGTTTCACGCGGCTCGTTCCGGACGAACAGGTGGTGGAGGTGCTCGAGTTCGAGGCCGTCGACCCCGCGCTGGGCGGCACGATGACCATGACGACGACGCTCACCGACGCCGAGGACGGCGGCACCGACGTCCTCGTGGTCCACGAGGGCATCCCCGACGCCGTGCCCGCCTCCGACAACGAGACGGGCACGCGCATGGCCCTGGAGAACCTGGCCCGCTTCGTCGAGGCGAGCTCCGGCTCCGGCTAAATGGCGTCGCACACCGACGGAAGCGCCCGCCCGAGCGCCTTGAGGTGCAGGGCGTCGAGCCGGTGGCCGTACGCGGACCAGCCGGCTGCCACGGCCAGGCGCGGAGCACACGACGGCAGGGTCCGGGTCCTTTCCGTCTCCTTCAGCGCGGCCAGCAACTCGGTGGTGATGCGGTCCAGGGCCGGGCGGACCTCCTTCACCAGGTCCGGGCGCTCGGTGGGGCGCTCCCCGGGGTGCGCGTCCCAGCGGGCGTACAGCCCGCGCTGCACCAGCTTGTTCGCCTCGATCTGGTCCCGGAACACGGCGGCCACGGCGTCCGGATCGAGCCCGAGGACGGCCGCCCGGGCCCGGACGCCGTCCAGGATCTGCGCCTCCCGCACCGGATCGTCGATCGGCGTGCTCGTGCCGTACTTGGCGGCGGCGACCTTGTCGGCCAGCAGCAGCCGCTGAGCGAGCAGTTCGGTCACGGAGGTGAGGCCGAGCCCGGGGGCGGCGGCGTTTTTGGCTGGAGCGGGGTGCTCGGCGGCGGCGGTCGCCGGGGCCGCCGTGCCGAAGGCCAGCGTGGCCGCGGCGGCGAGCAGGGTGAGTGCTGTCCGGAGGCGTCGAGGGCGCACAGGGATTGTCCTTCCGTGGAGGCTGGCGTCAACTTACCGATCTCGCAAGGGCGTGCGGCACCGTCGAGGCCAGATCACGCCACCTTGTGCACAGCGGCACCACGCCCCGCATCTGGACGCCCTCGCACGGGCTCGCCTAGGGTGCGACGGCAAGCGCTTTCTAGCCTGCCCATGCCCTTCACCCCTGTGCGCAGCCCCGCCGGCGGCCCGGACGAGGAACCGCCGCGGGTCTGGCGCGGAAAGGCAGTGCCCGTGCCGCAGAGACCGTCGTTTCCGTCAGTGACCCGCAAGTCGTTCTTACGGGGAATGGCAGCCGTGGGCGCTGCTCCCCTGCTCCCCGTCGCCGCCGCCGAGGCCGCCCCCTCGGCCCGCCCCGACTTCCCTCTGGTCCACGGCGGCACCGCCGTGGACGTGTTCGTGGACGCCGCGGACGATCCCGCCGTCCTCCGCGCCGCCGGGGACCTCCAGGCGGACGTGGAGCGGGTGGGCGGCGTACGGCCGCGCCTGCTGTACACCGTCCCCCCACGGGCCCAACTCCTGGTCCTGGTGGGGACGATCGGCGCGAGCCCCGTGATCGACCGGCTCGTCGAGCAGCGCCGCCTGGACGTCTCCCGGGTCGAGGGCCGCTGGGAGGCGTCCGTCACGCAGGTCGTGGAGCGTCCGCTGCCCGGCGTGCGGCGCGCCCTGGTGATCGCGGGAAGCGACCGCCGCGGCACGGTCTACGGCATCTACGACACATCGGAGCGCATCGGCGTCTCCCCCTGGTACTGGTGGGCCGACGTCCCCGTGCGGCGCCGCGAGACCGTCACGGTCCCGGCCGGCCCCGTCAAGCGCCTCGAACCCGCCGTCCGCTACCGGGGCATCTTCATCAACGACGAGCAGAACCTGACCACGTGGTCGCGCCGCACGCAGGAGCCGGACAAGAACATCGGCCCCAGAACCTACGAGCGGGTCTTCGAGCTGCTGCTCCGCCTCAAGGCCAACTACCTGTGGCCGGCGATGCACCCGTACTCCGACTTCTTCAACAAGCACCGCGAGAACCCCGAACTGGCCGACCGCTACGGCATCGTGGTCGGCTCCAGCCACCCCGAGGCCATGCTGCGCAACGGTGTCCACGAGTGGGAGCCGTGGGCCGAGGAGCACCGGAATCCCGACGGCACGCGCCCGCTCTACGACTACACGGTGAACCCGGCGGTCATCTCCGCCTACTGGCGGGCCCGGGCCCGCGAGAACGCCGGGTACGAGAGCAGCTGGACGATCGGCATGCGCGGCCTGCACGACTCGGCGCTGGAGACGAAATACGCCACCACGATCCCGGAGAAGGTCGCGGTGATGAACGACATCATCGCCGACCAGCGCCGCATCCTGGCCGAGGAGGTGGGACAGCGGGCCGAGCCGCAGATCTTCATTCCGTACAAGGAGGTCCTGGAGCTCTACAACGCGGGTGTCCAGGTCCCCGAGGACGTCACGCTGATCTGGCCGGACGACAACCACGGCAACATGCGCCAGCTGCCCGACGACGCGGAGCGCCGCCGCTCGGGCGGCAACGGCATCTACTACCACCTCTCCTACTGGGGCCGGCCGCGGAGCTATCTGTGGCTGGACACCACGCAGTTGGCCAAGGTGTGGCAGGAACTGCGGCGGGTCCACGACCATGGGGCCGACCGCATGTGGATCTTCAACGTCGGCGACATCAAGTCGATCGAGACCGGACTGTCCTTCAGTCTGGACATGGCCTGGGACGTGGACCGCTGGGGTCCGGACAACGTCGAGGACTTCCTGGTCGAGTGGGCGGGCCGCCAGTTCGGCCGGCGGTACGGCTCGGAGATCGCCGCCATCCGCACGGAGTACTACCGACTGGCGGCGGAGCGGCGCCCGGAGTTCATCGACCGGGCGGTCTTCTCGACGGTGCACCACGGTGACGAGGCGGGCCGCCGGATGACGGCCTACGAGCAGTTGCTGGAGCGGGTCCGCCTGCTGGGGTCTAAGCTGCCCGAGGCCTGCCGGGACGCCTACTACGAGCTGGTCGAGTACCCGGTCCACGGCGCGTACGTGATGAACCTCAAGTACTACTGGGCGGACCGCAACACGCTCGCCGTCCGCCAGGGCCGCGGCGCGGGCACCAACCGCTTCGCGGACCTGGCCGAGGCGGCACACGCCGAGGAGCAGGCGATCACCCAGCGCTACAACACCGGGATCGCGGGCGGGAAGTGGGACGGCATCGTCAACCCCTACCCCTCCCAGATCCCGAAGGCGCCGGGCCGCCCGGCGGTCACCCGGGTCCCCCGGCAGGAGACCTCGGGTCTGGGGCTGGCCTCCGAGGGCAACCAGACGGGAACGGACCGGCCGCTGTCCTTCTCCTCCTACACCCGGGACCGCCGCTTCGTGGACGTCTTCAACACCGGCTTCCTCGCGCTGCAGTGGCAGGCCGAGCCGAGTGTCCCGTGGGTCCGGCTGAGCACGGCGGGCGGCGAACTCACGGACCAGACACGGGTATGGGTCGAGATCGACTGGGCGCGGGCACCGGAGGGCACGCACAGCCCGACGCTGGCCTTCACCGGCGCCGGCACCACCATCGAGGTGCCGATCCGGGTGGTCAACGACGGCGAACGAGCACGGCAGCGCGCCCGCGGCTTCGTCGAGGCTCACGACTACGTGTCGATCGACGCCACCCACTTCGACCGCCGGGTGGAACGCGGCGGGGCCCGGTGGCGGGTCGTGCGCGGGCTGGGGCGCCGTACGGCCGCCGTCGAGGCGGTCCCGACGACGGCCGCACCGGTCACCGGGGACCTCACCACGCGGTCACCGGAACTGCGTTACCGGGTGCGCTTCACCACGGCCGGCACCTTCCCGGTGACGGTCTTCCGGCTGCCTTCCCTCGACGAACGCGGCAAGCGCCGCCTGGCCGTCGCCCTGGACGACCAGCCGCCGGCGGTCCTGTCGGGCCAGGCGATCGCCACCGGCAACCGGGGCGACGCCTGGGCGCGCAACGTGGAGGAGGGCGTCGAGAAGCTGACGGCCCGGGTGACCGTGTCCGCGCCCGGTGAGCATGTGCTGAGGGTGTTCATGGTCGACGCGGGGATCACGGTGGACCAGATCGTGATCGACACCGGCGGGCTTCCGGTGAGTTATCTGGCACCGCCGGAGAGTTTCCGGCGCATATGACACCGAGACCGGGCGGGCCTCCTCTTCGATGAGCGCCCGCCCGGTCTTTCACAACGGCGTCGCCAGCCAAATCCATGTATACGGAAAAGACATAAGGGCAACCGAACATGCCCGAGTGACGGAAAACAACCACCTGACGCCTGACGTGCGTCCGATGTGATGCACCCAGCGCTTCTCCGTGCACCCGTGCGCCCCCCTCGAGAAAGGGTTCACCAAGCGGGCGGGCAGAGTGGACTGGGCAGGACATGATGCATAAGCCACGTCGGTGAAACATCACCGTATGTGCTGTCGACTCGGGCAGGTGGTATTTCATGAACAGCTGCGTTCCTGAACCGGAACGGGTATGGACGGTTGGCACTGCTCCAGGCATATTCCCATCCATCGGCCACGGTATCGCCTTGTTCCGTCGGCCGCTGGAGTTTCTGAATTCTCTGCCCGTGCGGGGCGATCTGGTCGAGATACGTCTCGGCCCGCAGCGCGCCTGGATGGTGTGTCACCCGGAGCTGGTCCACCGGATGCTCCGGGACACCCGGACGTTCGACAAGGGCGGTCCGCAGTACGAGCGGCTCCGGGCGCTGATGGGCGGCGGCATCGTCACCTGCCCGCATGCGGAGCACCGGCGGCAGCGCAGGCTGCTGCAACCCACCTTCCGCCCGTCCAGCGTGGCCGGGCACACGGGTCTGATGGCCGAGGAGTCCGCGCTGCTGTGCCGTGACTGGCGGGCCGGGCAGAGGATCGATGTCAGTGCCGCGATGCTGGGGCTGACGACCCGGCTGATCAGCCGGGTCCTGCTGTCGGACTCGCTCGGCCCGGCCGCGGCCGACGAGGTGCGGCACTGCCTGGCCGCCATCGTCCGCGGCCTGTTCGTCCGCACGGTCGTGCCCGTCGAGGCCCTGTTCCGTCTTCCCACCCCGGCGAACCGCCGCTACCGGCGTGCGGTGGAACGGGTCCGCGAGCTCATCGACGCGGCCATCGCCGAGCGCCGCCGGGGCGCTCCCCGCGACGACCTGCTGGGACTCCTGCTGGCGGCGGCGTCCGCCCGGGGCGAGGGCGACTCGCCCCCGGTCACCGACCGGGAGGTGCACGACCAGTTGGTCTCACTCCTGCTCACGGGTTCCGAGAGTCCTTCGATGTGCCTGGCCTCCGCCTTCAGTCTCCTGGCCCGGCACCCGGAGGTGGAGCAGCGGCTGCACGCCGAGGTCGACACCGTGCTCGCGGGCAGGCTGCCCGACGCCGACGATCTGCCGCGCCTGGTCTACACCCGGGCCGTCCTCACCGAGACGCTGCGCCACTCCCCGCCCGGCTGGCTCTTCACCCGGGTCACGACCCGGGAGGCCGAGCTCGGCGGACGCCGTCTGCCGCGCGGCACCACCGTCCTCTACAGCCCCTATCTCCTGCACCACGACCCGGCGTCGTTCCCCGAGCCCGGCCGGTTCCTGCCCGAGCGCTGGCTGGAGGGCGAGGCCGCCGCCGGCCCGCACGGGGCGCTGGTCCCGTTCGCCGCGGGCAGCCGCAAGTGCATCGGCGACCTGTTCTCCCTGGCCGAGATGACGGTGGCCCTCGCGGCCATCACCGGCCGCTGGCGGCTGCGCCATCCGCCCGGACGCATCGCACCGTCGTGCCCGGGGGCGACGCTGGGGCCGAGGTCCCTCACCATGATCTGCGCACCACGGGCCGACGCGCCGGGCGGCACCGCGCCGCGCACCGTCGCCCTCACACCGGGGGCCGCGGCCGCTGCGCCCGGGACGGAGAAGAGCCGGAGGGACGGTGACAACGGTGTCCACCACGCATGAGGAGGCCGGAACCCTCACACAGAGCGCGATGCCCGCTGGGAACTTGGTGGAGCTGATCGACGCTCACCTCTACATGCCCTTCCCGTTCCGGCGGAATCCCCACGAGTCCGCGGCCGCGGCGGGCGTCGGCCACTGGCTGCGCGTGAGCGGCCTGAGCGACGAACCGGGGGTCACAGCGATGATCGCCCACACCCGCCCCGCCGAGCTCGCCTCCTTCAACAGCCCGGACACCGACGCGGGAATGCTCCAGCTGGTGGCCCATCAGATCGCCTACCAGTTCGTCTTCGACGACCGCGCCGAGGAGGTCGGCCGGCAGCGGCCGGGCTCACTGCTGCCCATGCTGTGCGAGAGCATCGCGATCCTGCGGGACGACGCCCCGCCCGCCACCCCGCTGGGAGCGGCCCTGGCCGACCTCTACCGGCAGATCCGCGAACGGTGCACCCCCGCACAGGCCGAACGCTGGGCCTCCAAGAGCCGCGAGTACGTGCACGGGCTGCTGTACGAGGCGGTGGCCCAGAACCACGACTCCCCCGTACGGTCCGGGCTGTGCACCTCGATACGGTCCCTCACCGCGGGCGTCGAACCCTTCTACCCGCTGTGCGAGGCGGCGCAGCCGTGCGAGCTGAGCGACGAGGAGCTCCATCACCCGCTCATGCGGCACCTGAGCCGGCTGTCGGCCGACGCGGCGGTGTGGATCCCCGACCTGTTCTCCGCGGTGAAGGAACAGCGGTCCGGGGAAAT
The DNA here is from genome assembly GCF_055578235.1 of Streptomyces sp. NPDC033136. Taxonomy (NCBI): domain Bacteria; kingdom Bacillati; phylum Actinomycetota; class Actinomycetes; order Kitasatosporales; family Streptomycetaceae; genus Streptomyces; species Streptomyces sp. NPDC033136. The sequence continues at coordinate 183,362 of NZ_JBVIPD010000010.1, read as the reverse complement.
GATCAACCTCGCCCTGGCCTACCAGCGGGCCCACCAGTGCTCCCTGCCGGTAGCCGTCACCCTGGCCATCCGGCAGATCAACCGCACGATCCGCGAGTTCGAGAGGCTCTACGCCGAGATCGCACCGGAGTTGAGCCCTTCGGGCGTCGGCTACGTGGAGGGCATGGCCGGCTGGATCCGCGGCTGCTACTACTGGTCCCGCACCGTGCCGCGCTACGCGGACGCGGCCAGGGCCCCGACCCTGCGGTGAGGGCCCTCGGCTGCGGGCCGGGCGGCGGGTGCCCATCCGAGCCACCGTACCCACCGGATCGCCGCTCCACGCCGCCGTAGCGGGCCATTCACCCTTCTTCGTCGTGCTCGTCCCGGATTCCGGAACGGTGCAGGCCGGGAGGCGTACGCTCTGCGCTGCCTCCCGATGGCCGACGACAGGAAGCGGTACGGCACATGGCGAACGAGCTGCGGCAACCCCCGCCCGATTCCCGGCCGTTGCTCGAGCGCCGGAAGGAGCTCCGGGCACTCGACTCGGCGCTGACCGGCCTGCGCGACTGCGTCGACGGTGTGCCCCAGGCGCCACGCGGCGGGCTGCTCGCCTTCACCGGTGCGGCCGGGATGGGCAAGACCGCCCTGCTGACCGAGGCCCGGGCCCGCGCCCGGGCGCAGGGCTTCACCGTGCTGTCGGGCCGGGGCGGCGAGAAGGAGCAGGAGCTGGCGTTCCACGTGGTGCGCCAGCTCGTCCAGCCCTCCCTGGCGCCGATGGACGAGAAGGAGCTCCGTGACTTCCTGGGCGGCTGGTACGACATCGTCGCCGCCGCCCTCGGTCTGGTCGCGACACCGACCGGCCACGTGCCCGACCCGACCGGGGTCCGTGACGGACTCGACTGGGTGATGACGCGCCTCGCGGTGCAGAAGGCACCCCTCGTCCTGCTCCTGGACGACCTGCACTGGGCCGATGCCGAGTCGCTCGGCTGGCTCGCCTCCTTCGCTCCCCGGGCGGTGGACCTGTCCCTGCTGGTCGTCGTCGCCTACCGGCCCGACGAACTGCCGCCGGAGGGGGACGCCTTCAGCACCGCCGCCTCCGACACGGGGAACCGTCCCTTCACGCTGGCGCCGCTCAGTGCCGCCGCCGTGGCACGGATCGTCCGGGACGAAGTGGGCGAGCAGGCCGAGGAGGGATTCTGCGAGGAATGCTGGGAGGTCACCGGCGGGAGCCCCTTCGAGGCCGTCGAACTCGCCATCAGGCTCGGTGAGCGCCGGCTGCGGGGCGCCGGCCGGGACCTGCCCGTCATGCGTGAACTGGCCGCCGCGGTGACGGGCCCCGGGCTGATCGCGCGTCTGCGGGGGTTCGGTACCACGACCGTCCGCTTCGCCTACGCGGCGGCCGTCCTCGGTCAGGCCATCTCACCGGAACTGGCCGCCCGCATCGCGGCGATCGGCAGCGCCGCGGCGGCCGAGGCGACGGAGAAGCTGCGCGCCGCCCGCATCCTGGCCGACGGTGAGGAGCCGGGAGACAGCCTGGAGTTCGTCCATCCGCTGATCGCCGCCACGATCTACGGGTCCATCAAGCCGAGCCTGCGGGAGGGCATGCACAACTCGGCGGCCGAGGCGGTACTGGCGGCCGGGCTCGGATCCGCCGCCGCGGCCCGGCATCTGCTGGAGGTGCCCTGCGAGGGCAGCGCCGAGGCGGTCGTCTGCCTGCGGGCGGCCGCGCGTGAGGCCCTGCACTCCGGTGCTCCGGAGGCGGCCCGCCGACTGCTGAACCGGGCCCTGCAGGAGCCGCCGCTGCCGGAGGAGCGCGCCGCCCTGCTCCACGAACTCGCCTGCGCGACCTTCCTCATCAAGCCCACGGCCACCGTGGCGCATCTGCGGGAGGCACTGACGGAACCCGGCATCGATCCCGAGCTGCGTGCCTCGATGGTGTACCGGCTGACCCAGGCGCTGGCCCACACGGACCGGATGGCGGAGGCCGCGACGGTGGCCGCCGACGAGGCGCAGCGGGCAGCCCATCCCCGGATCCGGCTGCGGATGCAGGCCGACCACTTCGTCTGGAGCGCGTTCCGCACCGACGAGCGCGACTCGGCCGGCCGGTCCCGGACGCTCGCCCGGCTGGCCGGCCGTCTGACGGGCCGCGGCCTGGAGGAGCGGTACATCCTCGGACTGAGGGCGTGGGACGCCATGATGTGCGGCGAGCCCCGGCACGAGGCCCTGGCGTACGCCGAGAAGGCCCTGCGCGGCGGGCTGAGCTGGACCCACGAGAACCGGGGCTTCGAGGTTCCCGTCTCGGTCGCGCTGGTGTTCATGTACTGCGACCAGCCGCGACGGGCCGAGGAGCTGTTCGCGAAGGGCATGGCGGAGTGCGAGTCGAAGGGCTGGCGCGGCTCCCATATGGCCCTGAGCCAGACGCTCTCCGCGTACATCCGCTACCGCCGCGGCTGCCTGGCCGAGGCCGAGAGCCTGGTGCGCGAGGGTCTGCGCATCGCCGACCGGGTGGAGGGCGCGGTGCCCGCCCAGTGGTTCGCCGTCGGCATCCTGATCCAGACCCTCCTGGCCCGCGGCCGGGCGGTGGCGGCACGCCGGATCGCCGACACCTACCGCTACGGCGACACCATCCCGAACGCCGTCATCTACCCCGACCCGCGCACCGTCTACGCCGAGCTGCTCCTGGCCGAGGGCCGGCCCGACGAGGCCGCGCCGCTGCTGTCCGGGGTCGGCGAATGGCTGGAGGGCCGTGACTGGCGCAACCCCGCCTGGTGCCCGTGGCAGCTGGGGCTGGCGAGGGCTCTGGCCCGGACCGCTCCCGACCGGGCGGTGCACCACGCGCAGGACGCCGTGAAGCGGGCCCGGGACTTCGGCGCGGCATCCGCGATCGGCCAGGCGCTGCGCATCCAGGCGGAGGTGACGGGCGGGGCGGCGGCGCTCGACCTGCACGCGCAGGCCGTGGACCACCTACAGCGGTCACCGGCCGCGTACGAGCTGGCCGGCGCGCTGGTCGGCCACGGCGCCGCGCTGGCCCGCAACGGCCGCCTGCACGACGCCGCCGACCGGCTCTACCAGGGCCTGGAGGGCGCGGTGCACTGCGGCGCCGAGGGGCTGGCCGCCCGGGCCAGGCGCGAACTGTCCGCCGCCGGCCTGCGGCCGCTGCCTCTGCGCTACGCCCAGACGGACACGCTCACCACGCAGGAGCGCAAGGCCGCCGAGATGACGGCGCAGGGTCGTCCGGTGGCGGCCGTCGCCCAGGCACTACGCCTCACCGAGCAGGGCGTGCGGCAACTGCTCTCCTCCGTGTACCGCAAGATCGGCACCGACGCCGGAGGCCTGGCCGAGGCCTTGGAGACGTTCCCCCGGCCACGGCCGTGACCCGTCACATGCTGGTCCGGTCGTAGCCCTGCCGGGTCAGCGGACGCCGGCGCAGGGCACGGCGGACGCCGAACGGATCCAGCAGCACGCGACCCCCTCTCACTTTCCCAAGTGCCCTGCGCTGCCCACCACTTGACGTTGAACCGTTTCACTGCTTCTCTCGTAAGACTGTCTCTGGGAGCGCTCCCACCCCACCTCCATGTGAAGGGAACTCCGTGCAGACCTCCCCCCACGCCACCCCCAAACGCACCCTGCCCGCGCTGCTCACGGCCGTGCTGCTGGCCTGCCTGCTGTCCTGGGCAGGCGGCTCGCCCGCACACGGCACTCCGGGTGACGGCTCCGCGCCCGATCCGGACATCGCGTCCGCCGGACGCTGGGACGCCTCCTCCGGCAGAGCGGCCGAGGCCGCCGCTCCCGGGCAGCCGGGCGACCCGAACATCAAGTTCGTCGGCCGCTGGGACACGACCAGCTCCAGCACCGCCTACACCCCGTACTGGGCGGGTGCCTACTACCGGGTCGGCTTCACCGGACGGACCGTGAAGCTGAAGCAGCGGGGCACGATCGACCTGTGGGCGCGGATCGACAACGGGCCCGTGAAGTTCTACGACGACGTGAAGGGGACGGTGAACCTGACCCCGGCGGCCCTCTCCCCCGGCAACCACACGCTCCAGGTCAACTACCAGGTGGTGGCCGGTTCCTACCGGGGCGACGCCGTCTTCCAGGGGCTCGTCCTCGACAGCGGCGCGACGACCTTCGCACCGCCGGCCCCGGCCAGGCTGGTCGAGTTCGTCGGCGACTCGATCACCGTGGGCACGACGACCTCGCAGAACGCCAGGACCGCCTACGGCTGGCTGATCGGGGAACGGCTCGGCGTCGAGCACACGCAGATCGCGCAGGGCGGTGCGTGCCTGGTGGCCGCGGCCGACGGATGCGTCGGTCTGGAGCGGCAGTTCACCAAGCTCAACCCCAACCGGGCGACGCCCGACTGGAACTTCTCGCGCTACCGCGCCGATGCGGTCGTCATCAACCTCGGCACCAACGACGTGGGGCACGGGGTGAGTTCGACGCAGTTCCAGTCGGCGTACAGCAGCCTCCTGCGCAAGGTCCGGGCCGCGTACCCCAACGCGTGGATCTTCGCGCTGGAGACGTTCCGCGGACGGTACGTCCCGCAGACCGAGGCCGCTGTGCGGGCCGCTGTCGCCGGGGGTGACGCCCGCGTGTCCTTCGTGGACACGACCGGCTGGCTGAGGTCGGGCGACCTGACGGACTCGGTGCATCCCAGCGACCGGGGGCACCGGGCCGTCGCCGACCGGCTGGCGCCGCTCATCGCGGCGAGGATCGGGGCGTAGGGGCGATTCCAGGGGGCGGGCCTCACACCTGGCCGGGGCCCGTCCCTCCCTTCAGGCGTTCCAGGTCGGAGGGGCGGACCTGGATGACGACCAGGGCGATCAGGGCGGCGACGGCGGTGAAGACGGCCGCCATGATGAAGGCGGCCGAGACGCCGGACGTGAGGATCTCGTCGGACCAGGGCTTGGGCAGTTCCCCGGTGCGTTCGAACCGCAGGCGTTCGGCCGGGGTCGCCTGCCGGAGGAAGTCCGGGACCTGATTCTCCGCCTTGTTGGCGCTGGCCGTGCCGTACATCGTGACCAGGATGGACAGGCCGAGGGAGCCACCGACCTGCTGGGTGGCGTTGAGGATTCCGGAGGCCGCGCCGGTCTCCGGGGTGGGCACGTTCGACAGCGCCATGAGGGTCAGCGACACGAACTCCATGCCCATGCCCAGACTGAAGACGAGCATCGGGCCGAGGACGCTGCCCGCGTAGGTGGAGTGCACGTCGGTCAGGGTGAGCCAGGCCAGTCCGATCGCCGCCAGGATCGCGCCCACCACCATGAACGGCTTGGGCCCGTAGACGGGCAGGAACCGCGAGGCCAGTCCGGCGCCGACCGCGATGACCGCGCTGACCGGCAGGAAGGCCAGTCCGGCCGCGAGCGGGCTGAAGTCCAGCACGTTCTGCACGAACAGCGTGAGGAAGAAGAACATGCCGAAGATCGCGGCGGCGAGGCACAGCATGATGCCGTAGGTGCCCGCGCGGTTGCGGTCGGCGAACATGTGCAGCGGCGTGATGGGCTGTCTGGAGCGCCGCTCGATCAGGACGAAGGCCGCCAGGAGCACCACCGCGCCGGCGAACGAGGCCAGGGTGAGGGAGTTGCGCCAGCCGTCCTGCGCGGCCCTGATGAATCCGTAGACCAGCAGCACCATGCCCGCCGTGGAGGTGAGCGCGCCGGTGACGTCGAAGCGGCCGGGGTGACGTTCGGACTCCCTGATCCAGCGCGGTGTCGCGAGCACGATGAGCAGGCCGATGGGCACGTTGACGAACAGCACCCACCGCCAGTTCAGCCACTCCACCAGCATGCCGCCCGCGAGCAGCCCGATCGCGCCGCCGCCCGCGGAGACCGCGGCGAAGACCCCGAAGGCGCGGTTGCGTTCCGGGCCTTCGCGGAAGGTGGTGCTGATCAGGGCGAGGGCCGTCGGGGAGGCGATGGCGCCGCCGACGCCCTGCAGGGCGCGGGCCCCGAGGAGTTGGCCGGCGTTCTGGGCGAACCCGCCGAGCAGGGAGGCGAGCACGAACAGCAGCACGCCGAAGACGAAGACGCGCCGCCGTCCCAGGATGTCGCCGGCCCGGCCGCCGAGCAGCAGCAGGCCGCCGAAGGTGAGCGTGTACGCGTTCACCACCCACGACAGGCTCGTGGTGGAGAAGTCCAGGGAGCTCTGGATGTGCGGCAGCGCGATGTTCACGATGGTGATGTCGAGGACCACCATCAGCTGGCAGGAGGCGATGACCAGGAGTGCCATCGCGTTCCCGCCGCCACTGGATCCCTTGGTGGTGGTCGCCTGTGAGACCGGCTGCGGGCCACTGCCTGCGGTGTCCACCGTTCGACGGTACGTCCGGCCTCCAGCGCTCACCACTCGATCACCCTCTGCCCCTGTGAGGGCCGTGCGCTGACGGCAGTCGCTCGGGCGGGAACGCCAGTTGCGCTGCGGCCCCGAACTGGAATTCCGGGAGTGTGCGGCGACACTCCGAGGAAGGCGGACCGGCGGGCCGCGTACGGAACCAACGCCCCGCCGGACCGGCTGGTGCACGGGTCCGCAAGCTGGTGCGGGGGCAGCGGTTCGCCGATCCCGAGTTCGCGCTGGCGCTGGACGCGGGAGCGAACCCGCTGACGCCGCACGAGGTGGAGGTGCTGCGGCTGACCGCCGACGGCACGCCCACGCGGGAGATCGCCGAGCGGCTGTGCCTGTCCGTGGCGACGGTCAAGCAACCATCTCGGCGATCACCCGGAAGACGGGGGGCGCAACCGCATCGACGCGATCCGCATCGCCCTGGAGTCGGGCTGGGCGTGAGCCTCACGTCCGCAGACGCCCTGGCAGAGGAGCGGCCGGGCAGGTCATCGAGGTGTACCTGCCCGGCCCCCGCGGGCCCTCGCTCCCTGCCGGGGTCTGTCACGAGCATCCCAGCCCCGGCGCCCCGCCGGCCAGCACCGTTCGTCACGCGTCCGGCGTGAACGCGTCCTCCCGGGACCGGGAGGAACGCCGATGCGGGATGGGCGTTGGGCTCGGCCTCTTCGCGGTCAGCGGCCGCCGCGGATGAGGCCCGTCAGGTAGCGCCACAGCGAGGAGCGCTGCCGGGCGGACGGGTCCGGAAGGATCTCCTGGGCCACCTCCGGCGCGGGGTCGTCCGTCCACGGCCGCGCGGGCGGCGCCGAGGCGAGTTCGTACCGCACGGGCAGCGAGCGCAAGCCGCGCATGAACGGCGAGGAGCGCCAGGGCAGTTGGTCGGCGGGCAGGGCGAGGTCGAGGTGGTCGAACCGCTCGAACAGGCGGCCCACGCCGGCCGCCGCGACCGTGGAGGCGAGTTCCCGCGCCGGGCACTGGCGCGGACCCGCCCCCCAGGACAGATGCGCGCGGGTGCTGATGGTGGTGCCGGAGGCGACGTGGTCGGCGAAGAGCGGGTCGGCGTGCGCGGCGGCCGAGGAGACCCACACCGGGTCACCGGCCCGGATGGTGTAGTTGCCGAGCGGGGTGTCCTCGGCCGCGAAGCGCGGGACGAAGTTCACCAGGGGCGGCTTGCGCATGACCACGCGGTTCATGGTCTCCCTGACCATCCCGGCGGACAGGCTGGCGCGCACGCTGCCCTCCCCCGAGATGACCTCCACGACCGTGTTGGAGATGAGGATGCCGACGTGGTCGGAGGTCATGCCCAGCAGCATGAACAGCTCGCGGGCCAGCTGGTCGAGCGACAGGTCCGGGTGCGCGGCCAGCAGGTAGGAGGGGAAGTCGTCGCCGGGCTGCTCCAGCTTCAGCGCGGCCAGTTCCGCCAGCGTCGCCAGCAGGCGCTCCAGCGCGGCCTCGGCGTCCGGGCCCGCGTCCAGCACGCGCCACATGTCCATCAGCGCGTCGTCGCCCTGCGAGCCGGGGAAGCCGAGCAGATGGCTGGCCACCATCAGGGGCAGCGGCCGGGAGAACTGCGCGGACAGGTCGGCCACGCCGGTCCTGCCGCCCTGCCCGACCAGGGTGATCAGCTCGTCGGCGTAGGCCGTGACGGCGGACTTCAGGCGCTTGGCCTGCGGGTGGCGGGGGTCCTGGAAGGGTTTGAGGGCCACGTCCCAGGCGGTGCGCAGCGGCCGGTAGCCGGGGCCGCCCTGGATCAGGATGTGGTTGACCTCCAGGGACGGGCCGAGCGGCCAGTCGGCCGGCACCCGGCCCTCGGAGCGGGCCCGCCAGTTCTCCAGGCCCTTGGGCCAGCCGTCGTCGTCCTGGAGCACCCGGAGCGCCTCACGGTAGCCGAGGACCAGCCAGGCGGGCACCCCGAGCAGATCGACGGGCGCGACCGGACCGTGCTGCTGCCGGAGCCGCTCGTACACGAGCGCGGGACGCGTCTCGTAGTCCCTGGTCAGCAGCGGTTCGGGACGCAGTGTCTCCAACCGCGTGTCGTCCAGGTCCACGGATCCGCCGTCACCCCGCTGGGATTCCATCGCTTGCCACCCTCCGACACGCCCTGTACCGGCGCGCCATCAGCCGGTAACCGGAAACGGGGGGACCCTACCTCAGGCCGAACCGACGGGTAACGACGGGGGTGGGGTGACGCGGAAGCCTGGGTCGCGTATCAGGCCGCGGTGTAACCGAGTTGACGCCGCATGTAGGGCGTCATGAGGGTCTTCGCCTTGGCCAGGGTGGTGGTGCGGCTGCCGAGGACCGCGGGCTCGCCGCCCGGGACGGGCAGCACGGTCAGTCCGTCGGCCGGGCCGAACGGCACGATGAACGGGGGACGGTGGACCGGCCGGTAGAAGCGCGGCTCCTTGCGGTGCCTGCCCGGACTCTGCAGGTAGGCACGGATGTTGTGGGCGGCCAGGTCCGCCTGGGCGAGGGCGGCCGGGGTGATCTTGAGTTCGCTTACGTCGTTGACGTCGCCGACGGCGAACACGTCGAGCCTGCCCTCGACCCGGAGGGTCCGGTCGACCTTCACATGTCCGGCGCCGTCGAGCCAGTCGCCGTGCCCGGCCAGGCGGAGCCAGAGGGTGTTGGGGGTGGTGCCGGTCGCCCAGAAGGACAGATCGGCCTCGAGGACGGTGCCGCGGGCGTCGCGGTAGGTGCCGAAGTCGTTGCCGGGTGACATGAAGGAGTCGAGCCGCACCTCGACGTCGTGGGACTCCAGCCATGCCAGGGCCTTGCGGCCGGGGCGCTCGCTTCCGGCGGAGTCGAGCAGGGCGGGCCCGGAGTGGGCGAGGGTGACCCGGGCGTCCGGGCGGGCGAGGCGGATCTCGGCGCTGAGTTCGACGCCGCCGGGTCCGCCCCCGACGACCAGGACATGCTCGGCCGTGGCGACGTTGCGCTGATGCTCGGCGAACGACTTGGCCGCTTCCTCGGTGGTGGTGCCGGTGAAGCGGGCGGGCTCGGGATAGTCGGCGCCGGTGGCGATCACGAGCACGTCGTAGGGCAGCCGCTCACCGGTGGCGAGGACCACCTCCCGCTCGGCGGTGTCGATGCGGACGGCCTTGCCGGTGACGACCCGGCCCTGGTGCAGCAGCCGGTCGTAGGGGATGAAGGGGGCGTGGGTCCACTCGGGGCGGATGCCCGCGCGCAGGGAGGCGACCCGGTGGAAGAAGACCTCCTTGCGGTCCACCAGCGTGACCCGGGCCGTGCCGTCCAGCCGCTTCGCCAGCCGGACACCGGCGTAGCCGCCGCCGATCACCACTACGTCGCCGTCGAACACACCGAGTCTCCTGTGCCGGGGTGGGGGGATCGAGTGCCGCCGCGGACGGGCCCCGCTCGGATTCGGCTCCCGGCGGTCACTCGACTGACCGCGACAGTAGCGCTTGAAGGTTAAAGGGATTACAGGGATCCGTGCATGTTCCGTGAAGGCATCGGCACTTGACCGGCCGTCACTTCCCCCAGATCTTCCGGTAGGCCTCCCGGTAGCCCGTCGGATTCCAGGCCGAGGCGCCCTCGCTGTTTTCGGCCGTGGCGATGTGCACGGGCGCCACATAGCCGCTGGCGGGACGGCCGGAGAAGGCGCGGTTGAACTCGTCGACGATCTGCCAGCCCTGCAGGGACAGCGGCTCGGGCACGGTGGCGGCCTGGTACTGCTCGCTGTTGATGCGCTGGAAGGCGGACGGGTCGCCGTCCCCGGCGCCGATGTTGAAGGGCGGGCCCGAGCCCTTCACGCCGGCCGCGCGGAAGGCGGGGGCGGCGTCGGCGAAGTACAGGTCGTTGATGGCCACGGAGTGGGTCCACCGGTCCTGGAACCGGGAGAGCAGGGAGGAGATCTCCCGCGGGGTGCGGCTGCTCGCGTCCGGAATCGGGATGTTCTCCACCGACAGCAGCCGCACGCCCTGGCAGCGCTCCAGCTCCTTCCGGATCAGGTCGGACTTGTTCCGCGCGAAGGGGATCGAGGCGTCGGTGATGAGGACGACCCCGGCGCGTCCGCCCGAGTCGGCGATGACCCACTGGGCGCTGATGCGGGCCACGTCCTGGACCCGGGTGGTGACGTTGGTGAAGAGGTCGGGCCGCAGGCTGGGGCCCGGCTCGGGGACCGCGTGCCAGCCGATGAGCGGGATGCGCAGGGCGTTGGCCCGGGCGGCCTGCTGTGCCGTCGAGTCGGGGTCGAAGCCGCCGATGACGATGCCCGCTGGCCTGAGGGCCACGGCTTCGCTCATGGCCGCCTGGATGCCGGCCGGTGTGCCCTGGCCGTCGATCACCCGGACGTCCCAGCCGATGACCCGCGCGGCTTCCCGCACCCCTTCGGCCGTGCCCGCGACGCCCGGGTTGGTCATGGTCTGGGCGACGTAGACGATGGTCTTGCGGGACACCGCCTCCGGGCCGTCGGCGGGGCCGTCCCAGGCGATGTCGGTCCGCTCCGCCCGGGTGACGGCTTCCCCGGCCCGGGCGTGGACGGCGGGGCAGCCGCTGCGGCCCGTGGCGGTCTCGTCGGCGCCGTCCGTCGAACCGCGTTCGCAGCCGGTGAGGACGGCGGCCGCGGCCAGCAGCACGCAGGAGGCGAGCCGCGCGGTGCGGAGTGCGGGGGCGGCCTTGCGGGTGCGGTCCACGGGTGCTCCTGTGAGGGGATCGACGGGATCTGCCGAAGAGGTCAGGGGGGCGCGCCCGCCGTACCGCCCTCGGGGACCGCGGAGGGCGGGGGCGGCGGCGCGGCGGGGGTGTCGCGGGCCGCACCGCCGCGCAGCCGGCGGCGGGCGGCGTATCCGGCCAGGCCCACGGCGATGAGCAGCGTGCCGCCGTGGAACAGTGGGACGGTCCAGAAATCGGCGCCCAGCTGGGCGATGCCGGTGAGGCCGACGGCGAGGACGGCCACGGCGACGACCGTGCCGAGGGGGTTGGGGCGGCCCGGCCTGATCGCCGTGGAGCCGAGGAGGGCGCCGACGAAGGCGGGCAGCAGATAGTCGAGGCCGACGCTCGGGTTGCCGATCTGCTGCTGGGCCGCGAGCAGCACTCCGGCGAAGCCGACGATCAGACCCGAGGCGGCGAACGCGTAGACGGTGTACGTGCGGGTCGGGATGCCGACGAGGTCGGCCGCCCGCGGGTTCGAGCCGACGACGTACAGGTACCGGCCGAGCGGCAGCCGCTCCAGCACCAGCCAGAGGACGGCCGCGAGGGCGAGCACGTAGAAGGCGGGGACCGGCAGGCCGAGGAACGAGGAGTCGTAGAGGTCGGTGAACGCGGGCGGGAGGCCCTGCGGGCCGGGGACGATCCGGCCGCCGTCGGTGACCCAGCCGGTCACCGCGTACATCATGCTGCCGGTGCCGAGGGTGGCGATGAAGGAGTCGATCCGGCCGAACACGACGATGATGCCGTTGAGGACGCCCACGACCAGCCCTCCGGCGACAACGGTGAGGCATGCGAGCGGCCAGGGCCAGGCCAGTTCGACGACGAGTTGCAGCACCATCACATGGGCCAGGCCGAGGCCGTAGCCGATGGAGAGGTCGAACGCGCCGGTGACGATGGGCACCATGGCGGCCAGGGCGAGGACGGCGGGGATCGACTGGCTGAACAGGATCGAGTCGAGGGTGTCCAGCGTGGGGAAGGTGTCCGGCAGGGCGAGGGAGAAGACCAGGTAGAGCAGGGCGGTGAGGGCGAGCAGGCCGTAGGCGCCGATGTGGTGCCCGCCCGGACGGCGAAGGCGCCCGGGGCGGCGCTGAGGCCGGGGCGGGGGCGTCATGGGTGCCCTGCGGTGGACGGGGGCATGGCCGAGGCCGCCCGGGTGAGTCCGGCGACGGTGAGGGCGGGGCCGCTCAGCTCGGCCGTCACGGCTCCGCGCACGAACACCAGCGTGCGCCGGCACACGCTCGCCACCTCCTCGAAGTCGGTGGACAGCAGCAGGACCGCGAGGCCGGCCTCCAGTGCCTCGTGGAGCAGGCGGTGGATGGTGGCCTTGGCGCCGACATCCACGCTCGCGGTCGGCTCCTCGAGGATCAGCAGCCGTAGGTCCGCCCGCAGCCAGCGGCCGATCATGACTTTTTGCTGGTTGCCGCCGGAGAGGGTGGCGATGGGGGCCTCGCTGTCGCGGGGGCGCACCGAGAACCGGTCGATCAGCTGTGCCGCCCGGGCGCGTTCGCGGCGGGGCCCGATCCAGCGCGGTGCCGGCGGGCCGCCCGCGCGGGGGTTGGCCAGGAGGTTCTCCCGGACGGTCAGCTCGGCGAGGCAGCCTTCCCGCAGCCGGTCGCCCGGTACGAGGCCGACCCCGAGGGCGACGGCCTCGGCGACGGTGCGAGGGCGGTAGGGCCGCCCGTGGAGCACGGCCCGCCCGCCCAGGAGGGGCAGGGCCCCGGCCAGGGCGCGGCCCAGATCCATGTGCCCGGCACCCGAGAGGCCGACCAGGCCGAGGACCTCTCCGGCAGCGAGCTCCAGGCTGACCGGCCCGGCGCGGCCGGTGCGTACGCCGTCGAGGGTCATGACGGCCGGTGCGTCGGCCGGGGCTGCGGCGGGACGGCGGGCGGCCGGTTTCTCCTCCTCGCCGACGATGTCCCGGACCAGGCGGGTGGGGCTGTGGCCGGCGAGCCGGCCGTGGCTGACGAGGCGGCCGTCGCGCAGGACGGCGAAGGTGTCGGCGACCTGGTAGACCTCGTCCAGGCGGTGACTGACGTAGAGGAGGGCGTGCCCCCGGTCACGCAGACCGTGCAGGACGCGGAAGAGCCGGACGCTGTCCGCGGCGGGCAGACGGGCGGTGGGCTCGTCGAGGACGATGAGCCGTGCGCGTGCCGCGAGGGCCCGGGCGATCGCGACCAGCGAGCGGTCGGCGGGCGTGAGTCCGGAGACCGGCGCGTCGGGGTCGAGGTGACCGGCGACGCTCCGCAGCGCGTCGACGCAGCGTTCGCGGGTGCCCCGCCAGGAGACGATCCCGGCCCGGCGCGCGTACCCGTTGGTCAGGGCGATGTTCTCGGCGACCGTCATCCACTCCACGAGGCCGAGGTCCTGGTGGATGAAGGACATGCCGCGGGCGGCGGTGCGGCTGCCGAGGGGCTCCCCGGCGACGGTGATCTGCCCCGCGTCGGCCTGGTGGACACCGGCGAGGATCTTGATGAGCGTGGACTTCCCGGCGCCGTTGGGCCCGAGGAGGGCGAGGACACTGCCGGTGTGGACGTCGAGGTCGACCCCGGCCAGCGCGACGGTCCCGCCGAACCGCTTGCCGAGCCCCCGGATCCGGACCAGGGGCTCCGGGCCGAAGGGCGAGGCCGCCTTCGTCGAGGTGCCGGGAGCGTCATACACCCGAACAAATTACATCATTTCGGGCACTTTTCAGGAGTGTCGCGAGTCCGGCGGGGCCAGTGGCCGCGTCACGCCGCGTCGAGTCCGCACTCGGCCCAGATGACCTTGCCCTCGGGCAGATAGCGGGTGCCCCAGCTCTGCGAGAGCTGGGCGACGAGGAACAGACCGCGTCCGCCCTCGTCGGTACTGGCCGCGCGGCGCAGGTGCGGGGCGGTGTTGCTGGCGTCGGAGACCTCGCAGATCAGGGTGCGCCCGTACAGCAGCCGGACCCGGATGGGCCCGGTGCCGTGCCGGATGGCGTTGGTGATCAGCTCACTGAGGATCAGTTCCGCGGCGAACGCGGTCTCCTCGAGCCCCCAGTCGGACAGGCGGCGCATGGCGGCGGCCCGGACCTCGCCGACGAGCGCCGGGTCGGCGGACAGCTCCCAATCGGCGATCCGGCCGGGGTCCAGGGCATGCACGCGGGCCACCAGCAGGGCGATGTCGTCGTGCGGGTGCGCGGGCGCCACGGTGTCCAGGACGGCCTGGCAGGTCTCCTCGGGCGCGCGTTCCGGATGGGCCAGGGCGGTGCGCAGCTGGTCCAGGACCACGTCGACGTCGCGGTGCCGGTCCTCGATCAGGCCGTCCGTGTAGAGGACCAGCTGGCTGCCCTCGGGGAGGTCGACCTCGACGGTGTCGAAGGGCAGGCCTCCGAGGCCGAGCGGGGGCCCGGCCGGCAGGTCGGGGTAGGTGACGGTGCCGTCGGGGCGGACGAGCGCGGGCGGCGGATGGCCTGCGCGCGCCATCAGGCAGCGTTGCCCGGCCGGGTCGTAGACGGCGTACAGACAGGTCGCGCCGATGACGCCGACGCCCTTGCCGTCGGGGTCCTCCCGGTCCAGGCGTCCGACGAGGTTGTCCAGGTGGGTGAGGACCTCGTCCGGGGGGAAGTCGAGCTCGGCGAAGCTGCGGGCGGCGGTGCGCAACCGGCCCATGGTGGCCGCGGAGAGCATGCCGTGGCCGACGACGTCACCGACGAGGAGCCCGACGCGGGCACCGGAGAGGGGGATGACGTCGTACCAGTCGCCGCCCACGTCGGACTCGGCGGGCAGATAGCGGTGAGCGACCTCGACGGCGTCCTGGTCGGGCAGGCCGTGCGGGAGCAGGCGGCGCTGGAGGGCCAGGACCATGGCGCGTTCGTGGGTGTAACGCCGGGCGTTGTCGATGGACAGGGCGGCGCGATTGGCGAGTTCCTGGGCCAGGGAGCGGTCGTCGTCATCGAAGGAACCCCCGGCGCGGTAGAAGCCCGCGATGCCGAGGAGGACGCCGCGGGCCAGCAGCGGCACCGCGATCAGGGAGTGCACGTGGCCCAGCAGGCCCGCGGGGTGCTCGGGGTCCTGGGCGAGCCAGCCCGCCGCGGCCTCGAGGTCGGGTTCCAGCACGGCTTCGCCGCTGGTCAGGCAGCGCAGCTGGGGCGCTGTCGGGCCGAAGTCGACGCGCTTGCCGGGCGGGGTGAAGGGCACGCCCTCGCGGGCACCGTGGAGCACCGTGCGGCGCAGGTCGGCCAGTGGGTCGGCGGACTCCTCGCCGCGCAGGACGGCGTCGGGCAGGTCGATGGTGACGAAGTCGGCCAGCCGCGGGACCGCCGTCTCGGCCAGTTCCTCGGCGGTACGGCGCACGTCCAGGGTGGTGCCGATGCGGGCGCTGGCCTCGGACAGCAGCTCCAGGCGCCGCCGCGCGGCCAGGGCGTAGGCCCCGACGTGCGGCTCCCCCAGCATCACGAGGCCGCGGGCCGGGAACGGCGCTTCCGCGTGCCCGTCCGCCACACCTGGCCCCCCGTCGTCCGCGGCAGACGGGCTGAGCCCAGCGGCGCCCCCCTCCCCGCCGGCCGCGGGAGGCTCCCCCGGTCCGGCGGCATACCGGCCGAACCCAGCCGCGCCCTCCTCCGGACCGGCCCCAGCCGGCTCCCCCGGCTCGGCAGCCCCCCGCCCTCCGTCACCCGCGGCAGGCTCGCCGATACCTGGGGTACCCAGGCCGGTGCTCAGGTCTCCCGTGGTCGCGGTGGCGGGGCCGGGCTCGGTGGCCTGTCCGTCCCCGTCGGCCGTCACGGCCGGGCCCGGCACGGTCGCGAGGTGGCCCGACGGCAGCACGATCGAGGGGCGTGCGGCGTGCGGGACCGCGGGGACGGACAGGCCCGGTGGCTCGGCCGTCTGGTGCGGCATGGCGAGCGGATCCGCCGCCGGTGAGCCGGGGAGCACGGCCTCGATGGCGATGCCCCGCAGCCCGGCGGTGCTCGTCACCGGGCGGCTCACGAGGGTCGCCCGCCGGCCGCCGGGCAGGGGCACGTCGACGGCGCCCCGCTGTCCGCGGGAGATCAGCTCGGCGGCCTTCTCCCGCAGAATGTCCTGTTCACGGGGATGGAACTCGCGGGCCAGCGCGTCCATCGGGACGCCGCGGTGCCGCCCGGCGGCTTCGGCCCCGGAGGCCTGGTACGCCCGCAGCAGCGCGCGCTCGTGCGCCGAGCTCTGCCCCAGCAGCCGCCGCTCGATGCCCTCGGCCGCCCTGCGGATGGTGACGCCCAGCCCTGGCTGCTCGAAGCCGCGCGGATAGCCGAAGCACAGGACGCCTTCGATGCGCCCGCTGAGCGGGTCCCGGACGGGCAGCGCGACGCAGGCGCTCGCCTGGGAGCGCTCCGCGAAGTGCTCGGCACCGTAGACACGGATGAGCTGCCGCTCCGCGAGGGCCAGTCCGATGCCGTTGGTGCCGGCGACCTGCTCGGCGAACACGAACCCGGGGACGACCTGGATGGCGGGCAGGCTCCTGACCATCGCCGGATCCCCGAAGCGGCGCAGCAGGACCGTCCCGTTCGCGTCCGCGACCGAGATGTTGACCTGGCGGCCGGAGAACGTGGCCTGCAGCCGGTCGAGCACCGGCACGGCCGCGCGGACGATCCGGGCGGCCGGATCGAAGTCCTCCTGGTAGGGCAGGTCGGACGTGGCCGGCGACAGGCCGAGGGTCCGGCAGCGCCGCCAGGAGTTCAGGATGGACGTCCGAACGCCCGTCTCGACCGGCTCGCCCTGCAGGAACCGCTCGCGAAGACGGGCGGGCCCCGTGCCGTCCGTCGCACGTCCCGCCTGCCTGGGTTCCTCGCCGGACCGAACCACGCTTCGCCTCACTTGCGCCCGCGGTAATCCCCTGCTCGGGAAGAGCATCTGGCATTGATGAGGATACGGGCATTACGGGCATGCGTCACGGCTGTGCCGGAGCACCTCGGCCGGGGTGGGCGGGCGCGTGCGGCCCGGCGGACCGCGATCACCCCAGGAAACTCAGCCGCACCTTCCGGTCCGGGTTGTCCTTGTTGGTGTCCACCAGGCACACCGACTGCCACGTGCCGAGCTCCAGTCGTCCGCCCAGCACCGGCAGGGTCGCGTGGGGCGGGACGAGGGCGGGCAGGACGTGGTCGCGGCCGTGGCCCGGGCTGCCGTGCCGGTGCTGCCAGCGGTCGTCGGCGGGCAGCAGGGTGTGCAGCGCGGCGAGCAGGTCGTCGTCGCTGCCGGCGCCGGTCTCGAGCACGGCGATCCCCGCCGTCGCGTGCGGGACGAAGACGTTGAGGAGGCCGTCGCGGCCGGCCGCCGCCTCCCGCAGAAAGGACTCGCAGTCGCCGGTGATGTCGAGGACCCTCTCCGTGGATCCGGTGCTGACGTTCAGAACGCGGGTGGTGAAGACATCTGACATGCCCTCCATCCTGACCCATGCGCCGGGTTCCGCACGGCCGCCCCGGCCCGGCGGCCCGTTGGTTCCGCACGGCCGCCCCGGCCCGGCGGCCCGTTGGTTCCCCCGCCGCGCGGCGGGGGAACCGCGCCTCACGGCCTGGTGACGACCGAGCCGCCGTAGACGTTGCCGGGGCTCGCGACCGCGGTGATCGCCCGGGCGAGCAGCGTGGACGGTTCCTGGCCTTGATCATCATCACGCGGGTCCTCGCCGGGGGCCTCCTTCCGGCCCGCCGGCCGGAGAAGTCCACTGGTTCGGCGCCGTCGAGCCGCTCCGGGAAGATCCGCACCCCCGGCACCGTTAGTAGAAGCGTGAACAACACGCGTGAGGTCGAGGTAGTGGTCATAGGCGCTGGTCAGGCCGGTCTGGCAGGCGCCTATCACCTGCGGCGATCCGGTTTCGAGCCGGACCGCGACTTCGTCGTGCTGGACCACTCCCCCGGGCCCGGCGGCGCCTGGCAGTTCCGCTGGCCGTCGCTGACGTACGGCACGGTGCACGGGATGCACGCACTGCCGGGGATGGAGCTCACCGGCGCGGACCCGGCACGGCCGTCCGCCGAGGTGATCGGCGCGTACTTCGACCGGTACGAGCGGACCTTCGACCTGCGGGTGCGGCGGCCCGTCGACGTGCGGGCGGTGCGCGAGGGTCCCGGCGGGCGGCTGCGCGTGGAGACCTCGGACGGCGTGTGGTCGACGCGGGCGCTGATCAACGCCACCGGCACCTGGGACCGGCCGTTCTGGCCGCGCTATCCGGGCCAGGAGACGTTCCGGGGGCGGCAGTTGCACACCGGGCAGTACCCCGGGCCCGAGGAGTTCGCCGGTCAGCGGGTCGTGGTGGTGGGCGGCGGCGCCTCGGGCACCCAGCATCTGCTGGAGATCGCCCCGTACGCGGCGGCCACCACCTGGGTGACGCGGCGTCCGCCCGTCTTCCGTGAGGGGCCGTTCGACGAGAACGCGGGCCGGGCGGCGGTCGCGCTCGTCGAGGAACGGGTGCGGCAGGGGCTGCCGCCCCGCAGTGTCGTCTCGGTCACCGGCCTGCCTGTCACAGGACTTTGACAACACACTCTCGTGACCAGGGATGATGACTGTCCGTATAACCGGGCATGAGTAAGGCCCCTGGTCATGGTGCTCACCAGGGGCCCTGTCTCTGGGGTGCAGCCTGCTAGGGCAGGGTGTCTAGCCGCTCCTGCCTGGACTCAGCGACACGCACCGCAGCACGGGCGGACTGCGCCAGGAAGAACAGGGCCACCGTGAGTTCCGCCCTGGTCACCTTCTCGTCCTCTGCCACGGACAGGGCCCGGACCACGTCCATCCTGGCCACTCCCAGGATGGACTCTTCCCAGGACTGCACTTCCCTGGCCTCAGATGCTCGGGGAATGAGGAGAGCCCTCTGTAGAAGCTGCTCGATCCTGCCACCTGCCTCACAGATGACAGTCTTGGCCGGCTCTGACTGACCCTCTGGGATGATGCCCATAGTCCCTACCTCCAGGGGCAAGGCCCCGGTGTCAGAGCTAGTCCCTCTGCCCGGGGCCGTTCTGTGTCTCCAGTGAGTACCGGAGAAGGGTCAGCGTACTCGTACCCTCGAATACTCGTAAGGTCGAATCCTCGGATGCGTGTATCCCCGAACGGTCGCACGCTTGACCCATGATCGACCGGACGCAGCCTGTCTACCCGCAGCTTGTGAGCATCCTCAGGGCCAGGATCACCGAGGGCACCTACGCCTCAGGGTCACGCATGCCTGCTGTCCTCGCCGTGGCGAGTGAGTTCGACGTAGCTGCGTCAACAGTCCAGCGGGCATTTGCAGCCCTCAGGGCAGACGGACTGATCATCACTTGGTCTGGCCGCGGTTCATTCGTGGCAGACCGGAGCACTTAGCCAGGAACGTTTGTCGGCTGTCGTTGCCGTGGGGCCAAGTCTCTACCCCTGGCCTCTCCTACTCTGTCTGCTCTCTGGCTTGTCAGTGTCGTTTCGTATGCCACTCACCTAAGGCATGCCGGCATTGTCTGCGCCTGCTCAGGTATATGCACACGCACACCCCCGGGGTAATGGCTAGAAAGACATTCGATGAACCCGCCGGGAGCGCCTTCCTCTGTTTGCGTACGAGTTTGGCACTTTTCATGATCGGAAACACCCCCGTCAGTAGTCGTTGCATTCGACCATGTACGGGTTTCGAGATTCTCGCAAGAGCAGATGCCAAACACAAAAGCCGGGGACCCTGACAGCCAAAAAAGGCGTGTCAGAATCCCCGGAAATGTGTCAGTGCTCCCAGCTATTACCGTAGCCGTCCGCCTTGGCAATGAACATCTTAGGCTTGTAGGTACGCCAGAATTCCGCCTCAGCTTCCGCGGCCTCATCAATCACGGGCTCAGGCATGACAATGAGTCCACCAATGACGCCTACTCCCTCATAGCCAAGTGCAATGGCTGCCTCTGTGGTCAGCCGGCCATCCTCCGCCAACTCCCAGTGTTCAACTCGGTTACCGGCACTGGCACCTTCAAGAGGAGTGGTCTCGTAGTTGCCAGAGGTGGCGCACCACGCAAACAACCCTGCATGCCTCTCCAGGGTCCTACGGGCATCCTCCGCAGCCTTATACAGTCGCTCCCATTCCTGGCGTGCCTTGGCAGCCTTCTGGGCCTCCTTAAGGCCCATGGTCACAAGCTCATCCTTCAGAGCCTCTGAGTATTCCTGGTGAGCCTTCTCCACAAGGGCATTGAGGATAGGCACCATGCGCTTGTATTCGTCAGCCTTGGCCTGAATGGGGAGCAGCACTGAATCCCTGTCAGGCAGTTCCTTGCCGGCCTGTACCGCGGTAATTTCCTGCTCTCGCAATTCCTGCTCAGCCTTGACCAGGGCCGGAACCTCATACCGGGGCGTAGCCTCGTACTCCCTGGTGACATTCCGTGTGGCATAGGCTGCGTTCTCCTGCCTGTAGTCAGACAGCTTTGCCTTGGCATCCTCGTATGCCTTACGCAGTGCCTTGACCTTAGGGGAAAGGGGGAGGTCACTCGGGGGTTCAACAATGTACTTAGTCATGGTCTCTCCTAGTCGACATCAGCGATGCTGATGCCTAGTTCTTAGTCAGCGTGTTCCCTACTCACCCCGGAAGTGTCCGGCCCTAATGGCCTCCCACACTTCCAGGGGTGTCATGTCATTGATCTCTGCATGGGTCTGTTGTCCTGCTGCCTCTGTGTCCTTAGCCGTGTCATCCATGGCATTCCTCCTAGGCAGTAAGAGCAGAGAGGTACCTAGCGCCAGTGCGCTCCGAGACCTTGAAAGCGGCTGACAGGGCCTTAGCCGTGACCTTCTGCCCAGTCTTATCGAGAGTGTCCGCCACCTCTCGAATAGCCGCTAGAGAAGGCTTGGAGCGCCCCTTTGGACCAGTCGCCAGACAGTCATCAGAGGTTGGAGCCTCAGTATCGTTTCCGTCGCTCTCAGGGCCCTCATGGACTGAATCAGCCTGAGTGACACCGACAGTCGTGTTCCGGGGCGTCACGGCAAGGTGCAGGAGGTGAGCTGCACTGACAGAGGGAGCTGCACTCAGGGCAGCGATAAGCCATGGGCCGGAAGTGACATAGCCGGCTGCAAGTAGGTGCGCCGTAATCTGCGCACCCGCAGCAAGTCCGATCGATGTAATGGCACCCACAATGGCGCTGATACGGCCCCTGACACCCTTGGGGCGAGTGGCAGCAATAGCGGCGCAGACGGCATACAGAGAAAGGACCAGGGGTGCCATGTATTCGGTACCGCCACTGAATCCCGCGGTTCGAGCAAGACTGATCTCAGCCGGCGCACCCATGAGCAGTGCGCCGAGCAAGACAGCCGGACGCCCAATAGCAGCAGTAGCCATGGCATACCAGGGAGTGTGGAAGTTGTTCATTCGCCATGTGTCCTAACGTCTAGTCGTTGTATGCGGCTCGAATAGCCGCACGCACCCCGGGATCCTTGATCGCGGCAAGTACGGTGCGCAGAGGAATACCAAGCACCTTGGCAACGGCTACCTGATACTTGAGCTTCGGGTTACGTTCCCCGTTGAACCACTTCTCCGGGGTTCCCTCGTAAACGTCGCAAGCCTCGGCAATTTGCCGATAGGTAATGCCCTTGACTTCCCTGATTGACGACCACGTTTGGCGGTCCCATACGGACACCTTGTTTCGCATTGACATCACTTTCCTTCTGCCATGTGTGGAGTTGTGGGGTCCATGGGCATAAAAAATGACCCTGGCCTCTGCGACATGGCGAACACAGAGACCAGGGCCACTTACCTAGGCAACCCAGTGCCAGAACCTAGGAGAGGGGGAACGCATGACCACAACTACGGAGGGAGGTTGAGAGAAGAGAAGCCTGTTTTCTGCTCTCACTATTGACGTCGGTGTCACTCGGGGGTGGTTTGTGACTTCTAGTGGTGGAACTGAGAGCCACATCACAGGAGAGAGGTTGGCTCTGGTCTCGGAGCCCGGGGCAGGGCCCAACACAGGCGCCACAGACAGACCTTGACGCCCTGTGCGCCCTCCTGAGGGCCGTACAGGGGCTCAGATGACCACAGAGACCAGGGAGCGGCACAGAGGCCGCTACAGCGCCACACAGAGGCTTAGCCGGGGCTGGACAATCCCTAGTCGAGACATGAGGTCTCTCCACTCGACTAAGTCTCGTGTTTCGCTGCCAGACCCCTAAAGGTCTGGCTAGCTCAACTCTCCCTCACTCCGTTCGGTCGTTGCCTTGGCTGTCAGGGATCCCCTTGGCCTCTGAGCCAAGGAACCTCTTACTTACTAGGTATATGTTCCCCTCTCTTAAGGAGAGAGGGGTATATGTTTGGGGGGTTGTCCTGACCCTCCCTAGCATGGGTCGTGACGACCCTCCCTGTAGAGGGTCGACCTAGCAGAGTGTTCTAGGGGAGGGTTCTTACGACCCTTCCTCTAGCCATGACCTCTTGACACCGATGTGCCGAACCTTGGTTCCACTCATCCCAGGGCGCACCGCGGGGCACATGCCGTTCTCTCGAATCCAGCCTTCCTTGGTGAGCCGGCTCAGCTTCTTCCGGAAGTTGGCCTTATCCATATTGGCTTCCTCGGCCAGAGTCTCATTGGAGGCAGTGCAGCCACGGCTATTCACGCCACAGTGCAGGGCCACGACACCCAAGACACTCTTGTCAGCATGGTTAAGGTCTGACCGGTAGACATGGCGCATGTAGTCCATGTTCCTGTCTGTCATGTCAATCCACTCAGGGTCATTGATGAGCACTAGGCCATTCCTACCAATGGCCTCTGACACTTCCTCCTGCCGTTCCGCGGCATCCATTTGCGCATAGACCTCTGCCAGGATCTCTGACAGTTCCTCGCCCTCAGGGATTCCAGAGACTTCCTCGGCCGGCTCTGTTTCCTCCTGCCGCGCCCCGGCTCTGATACGGGCTAGTTCTACCTGTTGCTCAATGCTCAGCATCCGGCCCCAGGGGTCATTAGGGTCAATGCCAAGGGCTATGCATTCTTCCGCGGTAATGTCAGTCTGCATTTTTCTCTCCCACCATCTCAAGCATGCCTTCCAGTTCTTTGGTCATGTACGCAGACATGGCAAACTCCATGAGTCCGCGCGCCCTCTGCCATTCCATTCCGTAGTGACGAGTGAGGAACCATATTCCGGCGTCATACTGCATGGCGCCACGCCAGACCATATGGGCAATGTCCACCACTGCCTTTGTCTCAGCCTTTGTCACTGCCATGCCCTTTCTGGACATAAGAAAAGGGCCCTGCGATAACAGGGCCCTCACGGGGTAATGCTTATTCTGTTGTCTGCTATGCGTCGTACTCCAGTTGAGACACGCTGTCGTCTACCCAAAGACCTATCAGGAACTCTGCTGCCTCATCCTCTGTGAGGTACGCCGTTTGCGCGTAGACCTTGACTGCTGCTGCCAGGGTCAGCACTCCTGCGTTCCAGTAGTCCCCCAGGGCGTTGACCAACTCGGTCAACGTCTCTACGTGCCCCTCCTGCCAGTCAGACAGCTCCGAGCCGTTCTCGTCTGCGTACAGCCCCATGTATCCTGGCATCTCCTTCACAGGAGACACGGGGCGTGTTCTTGTTTGGCGACAGGCAC
The DNA here is from genome assembly GCF_055578235.1 of Streptomyces sp. NPDC033136. Taxonomy (NCBI): domain Bacteria; kingdom Bacillati; phylum Actinomycetota; class Actinomycetes; order Kitasatosporales; family Streptomycetaceae; genus Streptomyces; species Streptomyces sp. NPDC033136. The sequence continues at coordinate 159,899 of NZ_JBVIPD010000010.1, read as the reverse complement.
GCCCCGTGCCTATGTAACAACGGTGTGTTGCTGGTTATTCCCCGGTCGTCAGACCAAGTCTGTTGAGCCTAGCCGTGCGTTCGGTCGGTGTCTCAGGTTCGGGCCCCGTGACCTCAAACTTCCCGTGAGCCAACTCAACTCGGAACCCGGACCGAATGAGTTGCTTCCTCTGCCCCTCGGCATCAAGGGTTGGCCAGAGTTCCCCGTAGGTCTGTCCCGTGCTCACCTCAGACCAGTGACCCTCGATCACGGGTTCCGCGGCTAGCTCATCCCTGCGCCCCATGAGGGACGCCATGAGGCCCCGGAACCCTTCTTGGTCGTCATCCCAGAGGCCGGCCACAGAGTCTCGCCTAAGCCTGTCAATGCGCTTGCGCACTTCCTCAAGCTCTCGGGTGTTGTCTGTGCCAGGGACCCATACCCTCTCGGTCACCGGCTCATGAAACCAGCGCTGGAGGAAGAGCAATTCCATCCACTCTTCCAGCTCATCTGCACGCACAGAGCCCTTGCATCGCTCTTCCTTGGGGAAGGATCCGCACACGTAGTACCGATACGTGATGTCCCCTCGGGTGCGTACTTTCTGTACTGCCTTGGCTCCGCAGATGGCGCAGAACGTGACGCCATACAGAGGGTTGACCTTGTTCGCCCTCTTGGCCTTACTGAGTGTCCGCCGCTGGATAGCGGCCTGGAGAGACTCCCACTCTTCATCAGTGAAGACAGGCTCAGCCAACCTGACAGGCTCCCCGTCCGGACCATAGAGCAACTCACCCCGGTACTTCTTCAAGCCCTGAGTTGACTCACTGGTGAGAACGTTCTTGACCGTGGTCTCTGCCCACTTCTCCTGTACGCCCTCCCCCTTGCGGCTCTTGACAGGCTTGCCCTTGCGCAGCCTGGCGCGGTCCCTGGCAGTCAGGATGCCTTGTGCGTTGAGGTACTTAGCCACTCCAAGGAACGACTGCCCGTCAATGATCTGCTGCCGCATCTCATGCAGGATCTCGACCATTTCAGGGTCACGTTCGAGGTACGCCGCGGTCTTGCCGTTCTCGTACCGGTTGACAGGACGGAACCCAAAGGGAGGGAAACCGCCGTGCCATCGTGCAGTGAACCGGCGCCGCTCGTGGCTGTCCTTGACCCTGGCCTTGATGCGTTCCAGTTCCTTGGCCGGTCCCATGGACTTGAGGCGCAGCATGGTCCTGCCCTCAACCGTGTGCATCATCTGGTTGAAGTCAGGGTCATCGAGAACAACGATGACCTTGTTGTGATCCAGGGCCCAGTCAATGAACGCAGAGAAGTGTCTGTCATCACGGGACAACCGGTCTTGGGTGGTCACCCAAATCTCGTCCCATGCGTCGAGTCCCTCAGGGGCAAGACGCTTGCCGAGTTCCGGCCTGTCCATAGGCTTAACGTCACCGGACACTGACACATCCTGTGCCACGTCAACGATAGTGACGCCTGCTTCCTCGGCACGTCTGCGCAGCTTCTCGTCTTGCGCTTCAATGCTCTCGGAACGCTCCCCCTTGGCATCACTGACACGTTCACACAGCAGTACGCGGCGCCCCACGTCCACCCCTCCCCTATGGGGGGACCGTGTGTTCTGTCCCCCTCTGCCTCCAACTCTCCCAGGGGCTATGCATAGTTGTCAATCATCTGTGAGAGGACTGCCGCTCAACGACGCGATCCGGCAGGGCATCGAGGACGGAGTGCTCGACCGGCAGCCGATGTTCGACCGCATCACGCCCACGGGGGTGGAATGGAGGGAAGGCCGGCACGTCGACGCCGACGTCATCCTCTGGGCCACCGGCTTCCGCGCCGTCATCGACCACCTCGCCCCATTGCGGCTGCGCGCCCCGGGCGGCGGCATCCGCATGCAGGGCACGCACGCGGCCGCCGACCCCCGCGTGCATCTCGTCGGCTACGGCCCGTCGGCCAGCACCATCGGCGCCAACCGCGCCGGTCGCGCGGCCGTGCGGGACATCAGGCGGCTGCTGGCGGGGGAGCCGGTCGCCGCGTGACGCGGGCCGGTGCCCACGGGGCTCTCACCCGGCGGCCTGCTTGGGAGTGCTCTTCCGCTGGGCGTTGAACTCGGCCACGTTGCGCTGGTGTTCCTGGTAGTCCGCCGTGAAGCGCGTGTCGCCGGGGCGGACCGTGACGAAGTACAGCCAGTCGCCCGCGGGCGGGTTGATGGCCGCCCGCATCGCCTCCTCGCCGGGATTGCCGATCGGCGTGGGCGGCAGTCCCATGCGCTGGTACGAGTTGTAGGGGCTGTCGATCCGTGTGTCGCTCACCGTCGTACGGAGGGTGGAGCGGCCGAGGACGTAGTTGAGGGTGGAGTCCATCTGCAGCGGCATGCCGCGTTCGAGGCGGTTGAAGATCACGCGGGCGACCTTGCCCATGTCGGCCGTGGTGGCCGCCTCCGCCTGGACGATGCTCGCGGTGGTGACGGCCTGGTAGACGTTCATGGCGTTGCGCTGCGCCCCCGCGGCCATGGGCGCGCCGTTGAACTTCTCGTTGGCGGTGTCGACCATCAGCGACAGGAGTTTCTCCGGGGTCGTCTTCTCCCGCAGTGGATAGGCCGCCGGGAAGAGGTAGCCCTCCGGGTTGCCCTCGGCGTCGTTCGGCAGTTTCAGCGCTGCCTTCGCGAGGGACTTCTTCGCGCTGCCGGCGGGCAGGGCGAGGGCTTTGTCGACGGCGGCGTAGACCTGGCTCGCACGCCAGCCCTCCGGGATCACCAGGGTCCTGGGCCGGCTGTCCTTCTCGGGCGCCAGGGTCAGCAGCGGCACCGCCACGGCGGTACCGACCACGACGGCTCCGGTCGCGACGAGGGCGATGCGGCCCCGGCGCGTCAGTCGAATCGTGCTCCGTGGCGGAGTGTTCTTCTGCATGCGGGCACGGTAACCCGCATATCGTCATAAACCCGGCATATTTTCATCTTGTCGGTTCCAGTTGGGCGTCCCGGCGTACGAGTGCCGCGTACCGGCCGTCCCGCTCCAGAAGTTCCTCGTGCGTGCCGCGTTCGACCGCGCGCCCCGCGTCGAGGACCACGATCTGGTCGGCGCCCCGCACGGTGGACAGCCGGTGGGCGATGGTCAGCGTGGTGCGGTTCGCCGACAGCGCGTCGATGGCGTCCTGAACGGCGGCCTCGGTGCGGGTGTCCAGCGCGCTGGTGGCCTCGTCGAGGATGAGGACCGGAGGGTCGCGCAGGATCGTGCGGGCGATGGCCAGGCGCTGCTTCTCCCCGCCCGAGAAGCGGTGGCCGCGCTCACCCACGACGGTGTCGTAGCCGTCGGGCAGGGACGTGATGTGGTCGTGGATCTGCGCCGCCTTCGTCGCCTGGTGCAGTTCCTCGTCGGTGGCGTCGGGCTTGGCGAAGCGCAGGTTGTCGGCGACCGAGGCGTGGAAGAGGTAGGTCTCCTGGGAGACGACGCCGACCGCGCGCGCCAAGGTGTCGAAGTCGAGGTCGCGGACGTCTGCCCCGTCGAGGGTGACGCGGCCGCCGGTCACGTCGTAGAGGCGGGGCACCAGGTAGCCGAGGGTGGACTTGCCGGCGCCGGTGGGACCGACGATCGCGAGGCTGCCGCCGGCCGGGACGTTGAGGTCGATGCCGTCGAGGACCGGGACGCCCTGGTCGTCGTAGCCGAAGGAGACGTTCTCGAAGCGGACCTCGCCCTTGATCCGGTCGAGGCGGACCGGATCCGCGCGCTCGGTGATGTCGACCGGCAGGTCGAGGTACTCGAAGATGCGCTGGAACAGGGCGAGCGAGGTCTGGATCTGCACACCGGTCGACAGCAGGCTCACGGCCGGGCGGAAGAGGCCCTGCTGGAGCGAGACGAAGGCGACGATCGTGCCGATGGAGACCTTGGGGCCGCCCAACTGGAAGGCCATGCCGGCGGTCCAGTAGATGACGGCGGGCAGGGCGGCCATGACGATCGTGATGACGGCCATGCGCCACCGGCCGGCCATGTTGGACCGCACCTCCAGGTCGACGAGTTCCTCGGACTCGTCGGAGAAGGACTTCGTCAGCGAGTCGGAGCGGCCCATCGTGCGGCCGAGCAGGATGCCGCTGACGGAGAGCGACTCGGTGACCGTGGCGGCCATGGCGGCCATCTGCTTCTGGCGCTGGGTGGTGATCTTCCGGCGTTCGTTGCCGACGCGTCGGCTGATCCACACGAACACCGGCAGCAACAGCAGCGAGACGACCGTCAGGCGCCAGTCGAGGGCGAGCATCGCGACGATCGTGGCGATCACGCTGGTCAGGTTGGAGACCAGGGAGGTCGCGGTGGAGGTGACGGTGGCCTGCATGCCGCCGATGTCATTGGCGATGCGGGACTGCACCTCACCCGTGCGCGTGCGCGTGAAGAAGGCGAGGGACATGCGCTGGAGGCGGCCATAGACGGCGGTGCGCAGGTCGTGCATGACGCGCTGGCCGACCGTCGTGGAGATCAGGGTCTGGAGGACACCGAAGACGCTGGTGAGGACGGCGCTGAGGATCATGCCGAGGGCCAGCAGACTGAGCAGGCCCGTACGCCCCTCGGGGATGGCGACGTCGAGGATCTCCTTCAGCAGGAAGGGCGTGGCGACCGAGACCAGCGACGCGGCGCCGACCAGCAGGCCGACGATCGCGAGGCGGCCCCGGTAGGGGCGGAAGAGCCTGAGGATGCGGCGGACCTGCCGGGGCTGTTCCTTCGCGTCGGCCGGCGGGGTCCAGGGGGCTTCGTGATCGGGATGCATGGGCTCCTACGTGAGGGTGCGGCGGATCGGATCGCAGCTCATTGTTACCTATACTCACAATGAACCGCATCCTGATAATGTTCCCGCATGACCACGCCCGACCCCGACGGCCTTCTCGCCGAGCAGTTGCTGCGGCTCACGCGCCGGGTGCACCGCATTCAGAAACGCCATCTGGAGCAGCGCGAGCTCGGCATCACCCCGGCCCAGTCCCGGCTGCTGCGCACGCTCGCCCACTGGGGCACGCCGCCACGCATGGCCGACCTGGCCGAGCGCCTGGAGGTGGTGCCGCGGGCCGTGACCACGCTGGTCGACGGGCTCGAGGCGAACGGCAAGGTGCGGCGGGTCCCGGACCCGGCCAACCGGCGGGTCATCCGCATCGAGCTCACGGACGACGGCCGGGGCGCGCTGCGCGAGTTGCGGGCGGCGCGCAGGTCGGCCGCGGAGGAGATCCTCGCGCCGCTGACGGAGGATCAGCGGGAGGCGCTCGGCGGGCTGCTGGACACCCTCATTGACGGAACACCGGTGAAGTCCTGCTGACACCGCGGAACATGTGAACCGGCCGCGGCCGATTCACAGTGGCTCACGGACGATGGCCCGGGGCGCGCTGCGCGAGCTGCGGGCAGCGCGCAGGCGGCCGCGGAGGACCGTGGACCGGCCGCGGCCGCCGCTCGTCCTGCTGGAGCGGTGGCCGCGGCCGGTTCCGGTGTCCGTCAATCCGTCCGTCAATCCCTCCGTCAACCAACCTCGGCTGCGGGTTCCCTGGGCTTCTGGCCGGGGATGCCCGGCGCCGGGTTCCCGGCCGTCGCCGGCGCGGCCGCCGGGACCTCGCCGCCGTCGGCGTCCTCCGGCGGATCCGTCTCCTCCCTGTCGAGCGTCCTCTTCGCCCGTGCGGTGTCCAGGGCCCCCTCCCAGCGGGACACCGCGAAGACGGCGACGCAGTTGCCGAGCAGGTTGGTGACCACCCGCATCGAGTCCATGATGCGGTCCACGCCGAGCAGCAGAGCGACGGCTCCGGCCGGAATGGCGCCCAGGGACGAGGCGGTCGCGGACAGCGCCAGGAACGCCGAGCCGGGGATGCCCGCCATGCCCTTGCTGGTCAGCATCAGCACCAGCACCACGGTGACCTGCTGGCTCAGGCTCAGGTCCACGCCCACCGCCTGGGCGATGAACAGCGTGCCGATGGACAGGTAGAGCGAGGCGCCGTCGAGGTTGAAGGAGTACCCCGTGGGCAGCACCAGACCCACGGCGTCGTCGCGGGCGCCGGCCCGGCGCAGCTTCTGCATCACGCGCGGCATGACGGACTCGGTGGAGGCGGTGCCGAGCGCGAGCAGCATCTCCTCGCGGATATAGCGCAGGAACTTCCACAGGCTGAGCCCGGTCACCATGCGCAGGGCGACCGCGAGCAGGGCGACGAACAGCGCCGCGGCGACGTAGCAGAGCACGATGAGCTTGGCGTACGTCTCCATCACGCCCAGGCCGTAGTTGCCGACCAGGTGGGCCATCGCGCCGAACACGGCGAGCGGGGCCAGCCGCATGACGAATCCCACGACCGCGAAGATGATCTCCTGGGCCTGCTCGACGGCGGGCAGGATCTTCGGCACCCTGGTGTGCCCGAGGTGCAGCAGGGCGGCGCCCACCAGGCAGGCCAGGATGAGGACTTGGAGCAGTTCGTTCTCGGCGAAGGCCCCGGCGAAGCTCTGCGGCAGCGCGTTCAGGACGAACTCGGTCGTCGTGGGCAGTTGGCCGCCGCCCGTCGTCTCGTCCACCGCCGCGGTGTTCAGGGAGGAGGGATCGACGTTCATGCCCCTGCCGGGGCCGACGACGTTGGCGGCGACGAGACCGATCACCAGGGCGGTCGTGGAGGCGACCTCGAACCAGATCAGGGCCGATCCGGCCGAAGGCCTTCAGGTCGCCGGCCCTGGCGATGCCGACGACGACCACACAGAACACCAGCGGTGAGATCACCGTCTTGATGAGCCGGGTGAAACCGTCGCCGAGCGGCTGGAGAGCCGTGGCCGTGTCCGGCCACAGCTTTCCAACGGCGATTCCGAGGACGAGAGCGCAGAGGACCTGCGCGAAGAGTGAGCTACGCAGGGGGCGTGCGACGCGCCGCGGCAGGGACGGTACGGACGGTGGCACGAGGCCTCCTCAGGGGACGGGAGACACAGAAGCCGGAGGCGACTTCTGCGATACGGAAAGATACTTCCGTGATCCATCACCCTGGAGGGCCTCTTGATCACGCACGAGACCGCAGCGTTTCAGCCACGTAAAAGTGCCTTGGGTGGCGCGTGCCACACGGCGCTCAGCGGCGGCTGCGGTCTCCGGTGAGCACCCCCTGCGCGGTGGTCAGCGCTTGGTCGTAGCAGCCGTGCGAGCCGTACAGCCGGTAGCGCTCGCTCGTGGTGCCGACCGCGAGGCCCTGGTCGCGGGGCACGTTCGCGGTGCAGGTCGCGTCGCCCGTGGAGATGTGGTCGAGCCGGGACCATGCACTGCGCCTCGTGCCCCGTGTCTCGACGGTATTGGCGCGGTCCCCGAGGGTCAGCGCGGTGCGCAGCAGGTCGCCCGCGCCGAGGGTGGTCGTGCCGTCCCTCATGTGAGTCCGGTGCGTGCGCGTGGTGCGGCCGTCGACGGTCACCGACTCGTCGTCGCTCCGGGTGGCTTCGCGCCCGTCGCTCGTCTCGCCGTCGGCCCAGCGGTGCGCGGAACGGTAGGCGAGTGAGCGGCTGACGGCGGTCCTGACGCGGCCGTGCGAGGTGTCGACGCATCCGGCGACGGTGAGCCGGTGGGCGCCCTCGGCGTCCACCCGGTGCTCCCGGACCCGGCGTGTACGCCGAGGAGCCGGTGAGGTCACCTTCCTGGTGTGCGGTGAGTTCCAGGTGACCTGCTCGCGCCGCTCGCACTGCCAGACCAGGACGTTCACAGGCGTGCTCCAGCCGGTCCGCCCCTCGGGCACGCCGGCCACCGAGACCTCGAACCGGTGCGGACGGCCGTCGTTGAGGAGGCCAGGAGGGTCGCCCCGGCGAGCATCGACATGACGATCCGTCTTTTCATGGGCGGTGTACTACGGGGAGTCCGCCACCTCCGCAATGAGCACCGGCGGGCCGAGGCGGCCCCCGTCCCACCCCTGTCGGCCGGTTCCGGCCGGTGAACGGAAAACCTGTTGCCCCCGGCCTCGCGGCGAAGCGAACCTGTCACGGTTTGTTGCCTTCGGCCTTCTCCCCATCCCCCTGACCCGAGCCACTGGGACGTCATGCAGATTCAAGACCTTCCGTACCCCGACCCGGGCGTGCCGGACGCGCGTTCGGGTCCCCGATTCCTGAGGTGGCTCTTCCGGAACCAGCTGGGCGGGCAGCTCAAGGCGCTGGCCTGGGGGCTGCTGCACTTCGCCTCCGTCGCCGCGCTGCCGTTCTGCGTCGGCGCCGCCGTGCAGGCCGTCGTCGACCGCTCCGGCACGGGACTCGCCCTGGCGGGCGGTCTGCTGGCGCTGGCCTGCGCCGGCAGCGCGGTCGGCGACACCCTCCTGCACCGCGTCGCGATCACCAACTGGATCACGGCGGCCGCGCGCGTCCAGCAGCTGCTCGCCCGCAAAGCCGCCCACTTGGGCTCGGCACTGACCCGGCGCGTCGCGGCCGGTGAGGTCGTGGCGGTCTCCACCGGTGACGTCGAGAAGATCGGCTGGTTCGTGGAGGCCCTGTCCCGGTTCACCGCGGCCCTGATCACCGTCGTACTGGTCTGCGTCGGCCTGCTCGTCTACCAGCCGGCCCTCGGCGTGGTCGTCGCCGTGGGCCTGCCCGTGCTGGCGCTCGCCGTCCTGCCGCTGCTGCCCCGCGCCACCCGGCGTGCCGACGTGCAGCGTGAGAAGGCCGGACGCGCCACCGAACTCGCCTCGGACACCGTCGCCGGTCTGCGGGTGCTGCGCGGCATCGGCGGTGAGGAACTCTTCCTCGACCGCTACCGCCGCGCATCCCAGGAGGTCCGCCACGCGGCCGTGCGCAGCGCCCGGATGTGGTCCCTGATCTCCGCGATCCAGGTCCTGCTGCCCGGTCTGCTGCTCATCGCCGTCGTCTGGTACGGCGTGCATCTGGCGCGCCAGGGCCGGATCACCGTCGGTGAACTGGTCACCGTCTACAGCTCGGTCATGATCCTCACCTATCCACTGCGGCACTTCGAGGAGATCGCCATGGCGTACTCCTTCTCCCGGCCCTCCGCCAGGCGGACCGCGGGCGTGCTGGCGCTGGAGCGGGCCACGGACACCGCCGGGTCGCGAGCGGCCGGCGTCCCCGCGGGGGACCTGTACGACCCGGAGAGCGGGCTGCTCGCACCGGCCGGCCGGCTCATGGCCGTGGTGTGCGGCGACCCGGACGCGGCGGGCCGGCTGGCGGAACGGCTGGGCGGGCACCCGTCCCAGGAGGGCACCTCGGTGCTGCTGGGCGGTGTGCCGCTCGACGAACTCCCGCTGGACAGCGCCCGTACGGCCGTCCTCGTCCAGGACAAGGACCCGGTCCTGCTGTCCGGCACGCTGCGCGAGCTGCTCGACGTACCCGCCTCGGACGACGTCGAGCCGCGGGATGCGCTGGCGGCCGCGCAGTGCGGCGACGTGCTGGCGGCGCTGGTGCAGGGCTCGCTGGACGCCGCCGACCCCATGGACGCGCGGATCACCGAACGCGGCCGGTCCCTGTCCGGCGGTCAGCGGCAGCGGCTCGCGCTCGCCCGGTCGCTGCTCACGGACCCCCAGGTGCTGGTCCTCGACGAGCCGACCTCGGCCGTCGACTCGCACACCGAGGCCCGGATCGCCGAGGGCGTACGGGAGTTGCGCGCGGGGCGCACGACCGTGGTGTTCACCTCCTCCCCGCTGCTGCTGGACCGCGCCGAACGCGTCGTGTTCCTGCACGAGGGCGAGGTCGTGGCGGTCGGCGCCCACCGCGAACTGGTGCACGCCGAGCCCCGTTACCGGGCGGTGGTCACCCGCGAGACCGACGACGAGGCCGCCCCGCACGTGCGGTCCGGCGGGGCCGTTCTCGACGGCGTACCGCAAGAAGACGTACTGCAGGACGACGTACTGCGAGAAGACCTACTACGAGAAGACGACGTGCTGCACGAACTGGAAGAGATCGAGGAGAAGGCATGATCGGCGTCGCGCCACCGGCGTACGACCCGGCGGCCCCGACCACGGCGAGCACCCTGCCGGTCGGCGTCCCCGCGACCGTCCGTGCCTACGTGACCGAACTGCTGCGGCGCCACCGCCGGGCGTTCGTGCTGCTGGTCGCCGTCAACGCAGCGGCCGTCATCGCCTCGATGGCCGGTCCGTGGCTGCTGGGCGGACTGGTGGAGCGGGTGTCCGACGGTGCCCGGGACCTGCGCCTGGAACGCACCGCGGGGCTCTTCGTGGCCGCGCTGGTGGTCCAGGCCGTGTTCGTCCGCCAGGTGCGGCTGCACGGCGCGATGCTGGGCGAGCGGATGCTGGCAGACCTGCGCGAGGACTTCCTCGTGCGGTCGGTCGCCCTGCCGCCCGGCGTGCTGGAGCGGGCCGGGACCGGTGACCTGCTGTCCCGGATCACGACGGACATCGACCGGCTGGCCAACGCGATGCGCGAGGCCGTGCCGCAGCTGTCGATCGGTGTGGTGTGGGCGGTCCTGCTGATGGGAGGACTGGTCGTCACGGCACCCCCGCTGGCGCTCGCCGTGCTGGTCGCCCTGCCGCTGCTGATCGTCGGCTGCCGCTGGTACTTCCGGCGGGCGCCCTCGGCCTACCGCTCGGAAGCCGCCGGGTACGCCGCCGTGGCCGCAGCGCTCTCCGAGACGGTGGACGCCGGGCGTACCGTCGAGGCCCACCGTCTCGGTGACCGCCGTATCGCGCTGTCGGAGCGCCGGATCCGGGAGTGGACCGCCTGGGAGCGGTACACGCTCTGGCTGCGGTCGGTGCTCTTCCCGGTCGTCAACATCACCCACTTCACCGTGCTCGCCTCGGTCCTGATGATCGGCGGCGTGTTCGCCCTGAACGGGTGGATCGACGTCGGCCAGCTCACGACCGGCGCGCTGATCGCCCAGATGCTCGTCGACCCGGTGGGCATGATCCTTCGCTGGTACGACGAGCTGCAGGTGGCGCAGGTGTCGCTGGCCCGGCTCGTCGGGGTCCGGGACGTCGAGCCGGACGCGGGCGACGCCACGGTCGTCCCCGAGGGGCGCCATGTGCACGCCGACCGGGTGCACTTCGGGTACCTGGAGGGCGTGGACGTCCTGCGCAAGGTGTCCCTGGAGGTCTCCCCCGGCACCCGGCTGGCCCTGGTCGGCCCCTCGGGTGCGGGCAAGTCCACGCTGGGCCGGCTGCTCGCCGGGATCTACGCGCCCCGGGACGGCCGGATCACCCTGGGCAGCGCCGAGCTGTCCCGGATGCCCGCCGAGCGCGTGCGCTCCCATGTGGCGCTGGTCAACCAGGAGCACCACGTCTTCGTGGGCTCCCTGCGCGACAACCTCCGGCTCGCCCGGACCGGGGCGGTCGACGCCGAGCTCTGGGCGGCGCTGGGCGCGGTCGACGCGGACGGCTGGGCCAGGGCGCTCGACGACGGCCTGGACACCGAGGTCGGCTCCGGGGGCCTGGCGCTCACTCCCGCACAGGCCCAGCAGATCGCCCTGGCCCGCCTGGTGCTGGCCGACCCGCACACGCTGGTCCTGGACGAGGCGACGTCCCTGCTCGATCCCCGCGCCGCCCGCCACCTGGAGCGTTCCCTGGCCCGGGTCCTCGACGGCCGTACCGTGATCGCCATCGCCCACCGGCTGCACACCGCGCACGACGCGGACGTCATCGCCGTGGTCGAGAACGGGCGGATCAGCGAGCTGGGCAGTCACGAGGAGCTGGTCGCGGCGGACGGGGCGTACGCGGCGCTGTGGAGGTCCTGGCACGGGTGAACCGGCACGGGTGAGGGCCCCGGGGGCGGGGGCACGTGCTGGTGAGTCCTTGGCGTTGCGCGGTCCCGAGGCTCGGTGGAAGGCTGGAAGCAGGCACCGGCTCGGGGAACGCCCGGGGACCGTGGCAGTGGTCCAGCGACGGGCGGCGCCGGTGCACCGTGCGGCGGCGGCCCGGCGCGGGCCTTCGTGAGAACGGGCCCGTCCCCACCCCCTGGAGGTACCCGTGAACAGCTCCGACGGCTGGGGAGACGACGTCTACCAGCCGGATCAAGACGAGCAGAGAGAGGACACGGGGCTGCTCGACGCCGAGGACACCCTGGAGAACGACGGCGTCGACGATCCCCTGGACCGGGGCTGGTCCCCTCCGGAGCGGCCCTGGGCCGTCGAGCACCTCGGTGTGACGGCGGCCGAGCGGCAGCGGGGCGAGACGCTGGACCAGCGGCTCTCCGAGGAGCTGCCGGAGCCCGTCGCCCCGGACGGTGACGGCCTCGGGGACTGCGCGGGCACCGACGGGGAACTCCTGGACAACGAGGTCGGCGCGGCCCGCTCCGGCCGGCTCGTGGCCCCCGACGAGGGCGCCCACGAGGACGAGGAGGCCGCGCTGGTCGCCACGGACGTGGGCATCGACGGGGCCGCGGCGTCCGCCGAGGAGGCCGCCGTGCACATCGTCGACGAGGACACCCTGTCCGGCTGACCGCGGAAACCGGCCCGAGCCGCTGGAGGAGCATCCATACAGCAGGACAAGCACCCCGACTACCACCCCGTCGTCTTCCGCGACCGCGCCGCCGGTTACGCGTTCCTCACCCGGTCCACCGCGACCAGCGAGCAGACGATCGCGTGGGACGACGGCGAGACCTACCCGGTGGTGGACGTGGAGATCTCCTCGGAGAGCCACCCCTTCTACACGGGCAGGGCCCGCACGGTGGACACGGAGGGCCGGGTCGCCGCGTTCGAGCGGCGGTACGGCAGCGGCTGAGGCGCGTCTTCGGGCTCGGGGAGCGCACGGGCCTGCGGCGGGGGAAACGCACGGACCTGCGGCTCAGGGAGGACCCGGAGCTGCGGCTGGTGAAGCCACGGACTGTCGGGCTCGGGGAGACACCCGGACCTGCCGGCGCACGGGAAGAAGCGAACAGACCTGCCGGCCCGGAAGCAGCACGGACCTGCCGGCGCACAGACCTGCCGACTCGGAAGGAAGCCGGACCCGGCCCGCCGGCTGGGGCCGGGGTCAGATCACGTTGAGCGCCGCCGCGCAGCCCACCCCGCCGAGCAGCATGAACACCGGCATCAGCACCTTGAGCTCGACCCAGCTGCCCGCCCGGAACCGCATGAACTTCGGCGGCCCGACCGGGTACCAGCGCTTGCGGCCGACGGGGATGGGCCACAGGATCGGGCAGCCGGAGACGGTCAGCGCGTCCCCGATGTCGTGCACGATCGCGCCCAGCACGACCGGCAGCCCCAGCCACAGGTACTCCTGGCCCGGCGCGGTGAACAGCCAGTCGGCGCCGTTGCCCGGCTTGTCCAGCACGCCCGCGAGGATCCACGCGGTGGTCGCGGCCAGCAGCCACACCAGGACCTCGCTGCTGGAGCCGCGCGTCGCCCGCCACAGCAGGCCCTCGATGGCCAGGACCATGTGCACGAAGAGGACCGCCAGCACGCCCCAGCGGTCACTGGTGATCGCCACGGCCGAGGTGCCCGCACCGATCAGCACCGCCCACAGCCAGGTGTGCGTCAGAGTGCGGTGCCCGCCGGAGCGGCGCGGGTCGCCCTGCTTCTTGGTGGCCTTGTAGACGGCGTACGACAGCTTGTCGACGATCTCGCACAGCCAGCGCGACACCGGTCCGAAGGACCGGGAGATGGTTGCCGCCTTGTGGTCGAGGTCCGGGGCGAGGGCGGCTCCGGCGCAGATCAGGGCACCGACGAGGAGGACCGGCCAGGGCATCGGGTGCCCGGCCGCCGCGGCGGCCGCGCCGACGCCGAGCCAGGCCGCGCCGCCCGACAGTGAGTGTGCTGGTCCCATCATGGCCGTTGCCCGCCCCATTCCTCATGTGCCGCTGTCCAGTTGACCGGGTGCGCTGACGTTCCCGTCGGCGCCCCAGCGTAGCGTTCGTGATCTTCGGGCCCGCAGCCGATTCCCGCATCGGGCACCGGGCCAGGCAAGATGGGGGGCGTGACCCTCATCGATCAGTTGCCGCGGACCGCCGACCCCGACGCCCTGTACGAAGCCTTCGAGTCGTGGGCCGGCGAGCGGGGTCTCACGCTCTACCCCCACCAGGAGGAGGCACTGATCGAGGTGGTCTCCGGCGCGAACGTGATCGTGTCGACGCCCACGGGCTCCGGCAAGAGCATGATCGCGGCGGGCGCGCACTTCGCGGCGCTGGCCCGGGACGAGGTCACCTTCTACACGGCTCCGATCAAGGCGCTGGTGTCGGAGAAATTCTTCGAACTGTGCAAGATCTTCGGCACGGAGAACGTGGGCATGCTGACCGGAGACGCGTCGGTCAACGCCGACGCCCCCGTCATCTGCTGCACCGCCGAGGTCCTCGCGTCGATCGCGCTGCGCGACGGCAAGCACGCGGACGTCGGCCAGGTCGTGATGGACGAGTTCCACTTCTACGCGGAGGGCGACCGCGGCTGGGCCTGGCAGATCCCGATCCTGGAGCTGCCGCAGGCACAGTTCGTGCTGATGTCGGCGACGCTCGGCGACGTCTCCTTCTTCGAGAAGGACCTCACCCGCCGCACCGGCCGCCCGACGGCGGTGGTCCGCTCGGCGACCCGCCCGGTGCCCCTGTCCTACGAGTTCCGCTACACCCCGCTCACCGAGACGCTGACCGACCTGCTGGCAGCCCGGCAGGCCCCCGTCTACATCGTGCACTTCACGCAGGCCCAGGCGGTGGAGCGGGCGCAGGCGCTGATGAGCATCAACATGTGCTCGCGGGAGGAGAAGGAGCGGATCGCCGAGCTGATCGGCAACTTCCGCTTCACCACCAAGTTCGGCCGCAACCTCTCCCGTTACGTCCGGCACGGCATCGGCGTGCACCACGCCGGCATGCTGCCCAAGTACCGGCGTCTGGTGGAGAAACTGGCGCAGGCCGGCCTGCTGAAGGTCATCTGCGGCACCGACACCCTCGGCGTGGGCGTCAACGTCCCCATCCGCACGGTGCTGTTCACGGCCCTCACCAAGTACGACGGCACCCGCGTACGCACCCTGCGCGCCCGGGAGTTCCACCAGATCGCGGGCCGTGCCGGGCGGGCCGGCTTCGACACGGAGGGCTTCGTCGTCGCGCAGGCGCCCGAGCACGTCGTCGAGAACGAGAAGGCGCTCGCCAAGGCGGGCGACGATCCGAAGAAGCGCCGCAAGGTCGTCCGCAAGAAGGCCCCCGAGGGCTTCGTCGCGTGGTCGGAGCAGACCTTCGAGAAGCTCATCGCCTCCGAACCGGAGCCGCTGACCTCCCGGTTCCGGGTGACGCACACCATGCTGCTGTCGGTGATCGCCCGCCCCGGCAACGCCTTCGAAGCGATGCGCCACCTGCTGGAGGACAACCACGAGCCGCGCAAGCAGCAGTTGCGGCACATCCGCCGCGCCATCGCGATCTACCGTTCGCTGCTCGACGGCGGCATCGTCGAGAAGCTCGACCAGCAGGCCGCCGAAGGGGAGGAAGGTGAAGGCCGCATCGTCCGCCTCACGGTCGACCTCCAGCAGGACTTCGCGCTCAACCAGCCACTGTCCACGTTCGCACTCGCCGCGTTCGAACTGCTCGACCCCGAGTCGCCGTCGTACGCGCTCGACATGGTGTCCGTCGTGGAGTCGACGCTCGACGACCCCCGGCAGATCCTCGCCGCCCAGCAGAACAAGGCACGCGGCGAGGCCGTCGCCGCGATGAAGGCCGACGGCGTCGAGTACGAGGAGCGCATGGAGCGCCTCCAGGACATCACGTACCCGAAGCCCCTGGAGGAACTGCTCTTCCACGCGTACGACACCTACCGCAAGAGCCACCCCTGGGTGGGCGACCATCCGCTGTCGCCGAAGTCCGTCATCCGGGACATGTACGAGCGGGCCCTGTCCTTCACCGAGTTGGTGTCCCACTACGAGCTGGCCCGCACCGAGGGCATCGTGCTGCGCTACCTGGCCAGCGCCTACAAGGCCCTCGACCACACCGTCCCGGACGACCTCAAGTCCGAGGATCTGGAAGACCTGATCGCGTGGCTGGGCGAGATGGTGCGCCAGGTGGACTCCAGCCTGCTGGACGAGTGGGAGCAGCTCGCCAACCCCGAGGTGATGACCGCCGAGGAGGCCCAGGAGAAGGCCGACGAGGTCAAGCCGGTCACCGCCAACGCGCGCGCCTTCCGCGTCCTGGTCCGCAACGCCATGTTCCGCCGCGTCGAGCTCGCCGCCCTCGACCAGGTCGGGGATCTGGGCGAGATGGACGCGGAGTCCGGCTGGGACGCCGACGCGTGGGGCGAGGCGATGGACACGTACTGGGACGAGTACGACGACCTCGGCACCGGCCCCGGCGCCCGCGGCCCCAAGCTGCTCCTTATCGAGGAGGAGCCGGAGAACGCCCTGTGGCGGGTCCGGCAGATCTTCCACGACCCGAACGGCGACCACGACTGGGGCATCAGCGCGGAGGTCGACCTCACCGCCTCGGACGCGGAGGGCCGCGCGGTCGTCCGGGTCACCGACGTCGGCCAGCTCTGACCGGCCGGGCAGCAGCGAGCACAGGAGAATCCCACCCATGACGACGAACCCGGCCGAGAGGCTCGTCGACCTGCTCGACCTGGAGCAGATCGAGGTCAACATCTTCCGCGGCCGCAGCCCGCAGGAGTCCCTGCAGCGGGTCTTCGGCGGCCAGGTGGCCGGCCAGGCGCTGGTCGCCGCCGGCCGCACCACCGAGGGCGACCGCCCCGTGCACTCGCTGCACGCCTATTTCCTGCGCCCGGGCCGGCCGGGCGTGCCGATCGTCTACCAGGTCGAGCACGTGCGCGACGGGCGGTCGTTCACCACCCGCCGGGTCACGGCCGTGCAGCAGGGCCGCACGATCTTCAACCTCACCGCCTCCTTCCACAAGCCGGAGGAGGGCAGCTTCGAGCACCAGCTGCCGCCCGCCCGCAAAGTCCCGGACCCCGAATCCCTGCCCACGGTCACGGACGAGATCCGCGAGCACCTGGGCACACTGCCCGAGCAACTGGAGCGGATGGCGCGGCGCCAGCCCTTCGACATCCGCTACGTCGACCGGCTGCGCTGGACCGCCGAGGAGGTCCGGGACGCCGAGCCGCGCAGCGCCGTGTGGATGCGAGCGGTCGGGCCGCTCGGCGACGACCCGCTCGTCCACACCTGCGCCCTCACCTACGCCAGCGACATGACCCTCCTGGACGCCGTCCGCATCCCGGTGGAGCCGCTGTGGGGGCCGCGCGGCTTCGACATGGCGTCGCTGGACCACGCCATGTGGTTCCACCGGCCGTTCCGCGCGGACGACTGGCTGCTCTACGACCAGGAGTCGCCGATCGCGGTCGGCGGCCGTGGTCTGGCCCGGGGCCGGATCTACGACCAGGAGGGCCGGCTGGTCGTGTCCGTCGTGCAGGAAGGGCTCTTCCGGAAGCTGGGCTGACCTCGCCCTTCGCCCGGCAGGGAAGCCCGCGCTCCGCGGATCTCCCGATCGCGCCCGAGGCCGGATCCGGCGACCATGGCAGGAGGAGGCCCAGCCGGTGCCGCACGTCCGCCGATCCGGGAGGTGACCACGCTGCACACCGTGCTCCCCGTCCTGTTCGCGATCTGCGCGGCCTTCGGCAACGCCGTCGCGACGGTGCTGCAGCGCAAGGCGGCGCTCACCGTGCCGAGCTCCCAGGGGTTCCGGGCCGGGCTGATCGCCGATCTGCTGCGGCGGCCCGTCTGGCTGGCCGGCATCCTCGCGGTGATCGGCGCCGCCGTCCTCCAGGCGCTGGCACTGGCCACCGGCCCGCTGACGATCGTGCAGCCGCTGTTCGTGCTTGAGCTGCCGCTCACCCTCGTCGTCGCCTCGCTGCTGATGCACCGGCATCTGCCCGGCAGGGGCTGGCTGGCCGTGACGGTGGTGGTGGCCGGCCTGGCGATCGCGCTCGCGGCCGCCTCCCCCACCGGCAACCGCACCCACGTCGCGCTGGACCGCTGGATTCCCGCACTCGCCGTGTGCGCGGGGGTGGTCGTCGCCCTGTCGCTGGCCGCCCTCCGGCACCCGGAGGGCCGCGCCCGGGCGGCATGCCTGGGCACTGCCACGGCGATCAGCTACGCCGTGACCGCCGCCCTGATGAAGGCCGCCACGCACATCCTCGACGACCAGGGACTCGTCGCCTTCCTCACCGCCTGGCAGACCTACGCCTTCGCCGCCACCGGCGTGTGTGCGCTGTTCCTGCTGGAGAACGCCATGCAGGCCGGCCCGCTGGTCGCCTCGCAGCCCGCCCTCACCCTCGGCGACGCGCTGGTGAGCCTCGCCCTCGGCCTCCTCCTGTACGAGGAGACCATCCGCTCCGGGTGGTGGCTGCTGCCCGAGCTGTTCGGCGTCGCACTGATCGCCGCCGGGGTCTTCGCACTCGCCCGGATCCCGCTCACCCAGTCGCTGGTGGCCCCGGACGAGGAGCGCGAGACGGCTGCCGCGCCCTGAGCGCGAGGAGGCCGCCGGCTGGCCGGCTGCCTGACTGGCTTGCTGGCTTGCTGGCTTGCTGGCTACCGGTCGTTCGAGCAGGCGGGGTGACGGTTGCAGCCGGGTCACCCGTCCGGCTGGCACCGCGGGCACCACACCGTGCCGCGGCCTGCCATCCGGGATCGCCGCAGGCCGGTGCCGCAGCGTGGGCATCTCGGGTCGGGGTCGTCGCGGTGCCCAGTGAGCCAGGAGCCGCGCGGCGGCACGCAGCCGGCGGAGACCGATGAGCGCAGGGTGCGCCGCATCTCGCCGTACAGGCGACGGCGGTCGGCCTCGGTGAGATCACGCGCCGGGCGGTCGGGGCGCAGCCGGGCGCGCCACAGGATCTCGTCGGCGAGCAGGTTCCCGAGTCCGGCGAGAACGGACTGGTCGGTGAGCGCCGTCTTGAGGTGCCCGCGACGTGACGAGAGCACGGCCTCGAACTCCCCGCGCTCGACCGCCATCGCGTCGGGTCCCTGCCGCCGCAGCAGCCGGTCGATGTCGGACTCGTCGTGGGCCAGCCAGAGCCCCTGGAGTTTGCGCTGGTCACGAAAGCGCAACTGTCGGCCGCCGCCCAGGGTGAACAGGACCCGGTCATGCGCCTGGACCGCATCTTCGGACTGCCCGCAGACCAGCCGGCCGGTCATGCCGAAGTGCAGCACGAGGGTGGATCCGCCGGTACGGGCGAACAGCCACTTGCCGTGCCGTTCCGGCGTGCCGAACCGCCGCCCCTCCAGCGCGTCACGCAGCCGCCTCTCGTCGACCCCGTGCAGGACACCCGCGTCCCGCACGTCGACGTGCCGGATAACCCGCCCTTTCGCGCAGGACTCGAGCACCTGCCGGAAGCCCTCGACGTCGGGGAGCTCGGGCATGACCGGGGCGTCAGGTTTCGTGGAGCACGGACGGCACGTTCCCCGTCGGGTCCGTGAACCAGGCGGTCAGCGGGTCGCCGCCGCGCAAGACGCGGATCGCGTTCACGGAGAAGCCGCTGAACGCCCTTGTACTACCGAACATGGTCGCCTCCTGGACACAGTGTCCTTGGAGTGCCGACCTGTACGCATCCGGAAGCTCATCGGTCAGCCGGACGGGGTGTCGCAGCACCGCCGGGGCATTCCGCCGGCCGCCGCCGGCCTCTGCGGCGGAGCCAGCGCGGCAGGCCGTGCGAAGGCGCGGGGGCCAGGGGTGGTGGTGCCGGGGCGGGCGACTGCTGCAGGGCGAGGTCCGGGACGGGGTCCGGGACGAGGGCGGGGACCGGACGTGGTGCCGGGCTCTGCCTGCGGGCCGTCTCCATCGTGTGGGCCAGGTCCGCGCGGAACCACGCCACCTCGTCCGGCTCGCCCGCCGTCATGAGCGTCTCGGCCAGATCGGCGGCCGGAGAACCGGGGGCGCCGTGCGACGGAAGCCGGGGGCGGCAGCGGTCCAGGTGAGCGCGCTCGTGGGGGTCCTCGACGACGTCCGCCACGTCGTCGGGGTCGAGGAGGCAGGCGACGGCTGCCGCCCGTGCCCAGGGGTCGTCCCCCGCCTGCCGTGTCAGGAAGCCGGCGTGGCGTCCCCGCCAGTTGCGGGGCCTGCGGTCCAGCCCGGACTTCTGCCCCTCCCGGATCGCAGCGGGCGCACGGCGGCCGGTCAGCAGCCGGACGCTGCTCTGCTCGGCCGCGAACTGCTCCAGTTCCTCGGCCAGATACAGCCAGACGACGGTCCGATAGCGGTTGAGATAGAACGTCACGGGCACGAGCAGGCCGTAGCGAGCGAGGCTCGTGAACCTGGTGGGCGTCACGTTCATGCGCGCGGCGCCCTCGGTGGTGCCGACCGTCGTGACGCGCCGGCGCAGGCCGTCCGGGAAGCCGTCCTCCGTGCGCAGCCGGTCGATCTCGGCGCGGGCCACGCGAGGCCCTCCGCCGCCTTCGCCGGGAACGGTCCGGATGAGCCCGAGGTTGACCGCCAGGTCGAACTCGCCGCGCTTGAGGCCGAGTTCGCGGGCGGCCCGGCTCGGGGCGCAGGAAAAGCGGCCGGTTTTGGTGCTGGTGCCTGACATGGTCGGTCTCCCCCGTGGAGTCGGCGGCTCACGCCGTGTGCGATCGCCGTGAAACGACCGTAGCCGTTTCGGCGCACCTCGTGGTGAGCCTGTGGATAACTCCGCGGGGATGACGAACGTCCAGGTCAGAGGTCTGTCATCGGTTTCCGTTCAAGGTGGCGCGCATCCACGTCGAGGTGCTCACCCACCCGGTTGACCAGAAGTGTCATCTCGTACGCGATCTGGCCGATGTCGGCCTCCGCACCGCTGAGGACGCACAGACAGCTGCCCGTGCCGGCCGCGATCACGAAGAGCACCGCGTCGTCGAACTCGATCATCGTCTGGCGTACGCTGCCCGCGCCGAAGTGCCGTCCCGATCCCTTGGCCAGGCTGTGCAGGCCGGACGACACGGCCGCGAGGTGCTCGGCGTCCTCGCGGCGCAGCCCCGTGCTCGCCCCGGTCACCAGGCCGTCGTTGGACAGCACCAGTGCGTGCCGCACTTCGTGGACGCGCTCGGTCAGGTCGTCCAGCAGCCAGTCGAGTCCCTGGTTCTGCGCCATGTTCCGTTCTCCCCGTTTTCTCCCCGTGCGATTCTCCTCCTTGCCGGAGGATCTCCACGCCAGCCTTACCCACGACCGCTGCCGGGGCAAGGAGGATGGGAGCCATGGCAGAGAAGATGACCGACGCGCAATGGCGGGAGTTCGTCTCCCACGGCACCCGCACCGGAAAGCTGTCCACGGTCCGGGCCGACGGCAGCCCCCACGTGGTCCCGGTCTGGTTCGTGCTGGACGGGGACGAGCTGGTGTTCAACACCGGCAAGGACAGCGTGAAGGGGCGCAACATCGTCCGGGACGGCCGGGTCGCCCTGTGCGTGGACGACGACCGGCCGCCGTACTCCTTCGTGGTGGTGCGGGGCCGCGCCCGCGTCTCGGAGGACCTCGACGAGATTCGGCACTGGGCCACCCGCATCGGCGCCCGGTACATGGGCGAGGATCGCGCCGAGGAGTTCGGCGCCCGCAACGGCGTCCCGGGCGAACTCCTCGTCCGCGTCACCATCGACAAGGTCCTGGCGGAGGCCGACGTCGCCGACTGACCGCGCAAGTCCCGGTCAGCCGACCGAGTCGAGAAGCCGGGCGGTGTGCATCCGCCCGGCGTACTCGACGAGCCGGATCAGCACCTCCTTCCCCGAGTCGCGGTCCCGGGCGTCGCACAGCACCACGGGTGTGCCCCGGTCGAGGTCGAGGGCGCGCGAGACGCCCTGGGCGCCGTGCTGCCGGGCGCCCGCGAAGCAGTTGACCGCCACCACGAACGGGATGCGCCGGTGCTCGAAGTAGTCGACGGCGGGGAAACAGTCCTCCAGGCGGCGGGTGTCCGCGAGGACCACCGCGCCGAGCGCGCCCTGCGACAACTCGTCCCAGAGGAACCAGAACCGGTCCTGGCCCGGCGTGCCGAACAGGTACAGGGAGAGGCCGGACCGGATGGTGATGCGTCCGAAGTCCATGGCGACGGTCGTGGTGGTCTTGTGGTCCACGCCGTCGGTGTCGTCCACCATCTGGCCCGCTTCGCTGAGCAGTTCCTCGGTGCGCAGTGGCCGGATCTCGCTCACGGCGCCCACCAGGGTGGTCTTGCCCACGCCGAACCCACCGGCGACCAGGATCTTCAACGCCAGCGCGGCATTGTCGCCGTCTGCGGCGTCGGAGTGCTCGGAGACCATTGATCACTTCTCTCGGGAGTGCCGCCAACGGGTGACGTGCGTACGGGGGTTACGTGCGTACGGGTGGAGTGCACACGGGTGGAGTAGGCGTGTGGGAGTTGGTCTCTACAGCGCCCTCAGGCCCTCGATCACCTCGCGCAGGATGCGTTCGTCGGGCAGTTGGGCGGGCGGTACGGGGCGGCTGACGGTGACGCAGCCGAGTTCGAGGAGGTCGCCGAGGAGGACCCTGACCACGCCGACGGGCAGGTCCGCGCCGGCGGCGAGTTCGGCGACCGACTGGGTCTCCGTGCGGCACAGGCCGATGAGGTTGCGGTGTTCCGGGCCGAGCGGGGCGTCGTCCACGCCGGGTGCGCCCGGGTCCAGCGTGACCAGGGCGATCAGGTCGAACCGCACGCCTGTGGGGCCGGGCCGGGTCCGTCCGCCCGTCATGGCGTACGGGCGGACGAGCGGGCCGGCCTCGTTGTCGTACCACTGGCTGCCCTGGTCGAGCGGGGTGCCGGTCATGTCCTCGGTCATCTGCGCGGACCGTTCTCTCTGTTCATCCGCCGGCGGGCGGCCGTGCGCCGACGCGCGGCGCGGTGCCGAGATGCTCGCCGACACGTTTGACCAGGCGGGCCATCTCGTAGGCCACGAGGCCGATGTCGGCGGTCACGGCGGTGAGGAGGGCGAGGCAGGAGCCGTCGCCCGCGGCGGCCACGAACAGGAAGCCCTCGTCCATCTCCACCATGGTCTGGCGGACACCGCCGGCCCCGAAGTGCCGTCCCGCTCCCTTGGCGAGGCTGTGGAAGCCCGAGGCGACCGCGGCCAGGTGCTCGGCGTCCTCGCGGCGCAGGTCGCTCGAAGCGCCCATGGCAAGGCCGTCGTTGGACAGCACCACGACGTGCCGGATCTGGCTCACGCGGACCACGAGGTCGTCCAGCAGCCAGTCGAGTTCGCCGGAGCGCCTGGCGGTGTGTGTACTCGGTTCCTGGATCATGCGGGGTCTCCTTCACTGCCGTCGCCGGCCGTCGCGGGGCCGGGCGTCGCGCCGCGGCCGGATTGCCTGCCGCCGCCGCGGGCCCAGCCGTCGCGGTAGGCCGCCATGCGGTCCCGTACGAGTTCCGGGGTGCGTTCGTCGTCCCGGGGCGCGAGCGTCGGTGGCGGCTCCTCGGGGCGCCCGTCGCGCAGTTGAGGGGCGAGGCTGGCCTGTCGTACCCGACGCGGGAGGTCGTCGGAGTCTTCGGGCTGCTCCTGGGGGCGGTGCAGTCGCAAGGTGGCGACTCCTGAGGGTGGGGTGTGGCTCGTGGTCTCCGTGGGCACCGCGGTCTCGGCGACGGCCGGTACGGGTGCCACGAGGGCGCGCCGGTCGGCCTGTGCGGGAACGGCGTCCTGGAGCAGGGTGCCGTCGGGCACGTGTGCGTAGGCGCGTTCCGTGGCGTGGGGCGCGGGGGCCGCTTCGGCGGGGGGAGCTTCCGGCGCGCCGGTGTGCAGCAGGGCGGTGGGCAGCAGGACGACCGCGGTGGTGCCGCCGTACGGGGAGGTCCTCAGGTGGACCTTGACGTCGTGCCGGGCGGCGAGCCTGCTGACCACGAACAGGCCGAGCCGGTCGCTGTCGAACAGGTCGAGCGCCTCGGACTGCTCGATGCGGCGGTTGGCCTCGGCGAGGGTCTCCTTGCCCATGCCGAGGCCTCGGTCCTCGACCTCGACGGCGTAACCGTTGCCGACGGGTTCGCCGGTGACGCGTACGCGTGTGTGGGGCGGAGAGAACTGGGCGGCGTTCTCGAGGAGCTCGGCCAGCAGGTGCGTGAGGTCGGCGACGGCCGCGCCGACGACGGCCGCCTCGGGGAGATGCCGTACCTCCACACGCGCGTAGTCCTCGACTTCGGACACGGCCGCGCGGACCACGTTGGTCAGGGAGACGGGCATGCGCCAGGCCCGGCCCGGGGCGGCTCCGGAGAGGATGATCAAACTCTCCGCGTGGCGGCGCATGCGGGTGGTGAGGTGGTCGAGGCGGAAGAGGTCGCTCAGCTCGTTCGGGTCGTCGGAGCGGCGTTCCATGCTGTCGAGGAGGCTCAGCTGCCGGTGGACGAGGACCTGGCTGCGGCGGGCGAGGTTGACGAAGACACCGGAGATGCCGCTGGCGAGTTCGGCGCGCTCCACGGCGGCCCGCAGCGCTGCGCGGTGGACCGTGCCGAGGGCCTCGGCGACCTGCCCGGTCTCATCCTCCGCGGGTGCCCTCGGCGGTGCCTCGGCCCGGATGTCGATCTCCTCGCCCGCGCGCAGTCTGCGCATGGCGTCGGGAAGTTTGCGCCGGGCGATCTCCAAGGCACTGTTGCGCAGGCTCACCAGCTCCACCACGAGGCCGCGTCCGATGCGGACGGAGATGAAGAGCGAGGCCGCCACGGCGGCGAGCCCGAGCAGGACGGCGGCGCCGGCCGGGGTGAGCAGACCTCGGGTGAACGGATCGGCCCGCTGTGCGACAGCGTGGGCCGCGTCGTCCTCGATGATGCGCATACCGTTCTGCACGCGCGTGTGGGCCGTGCTCCAGGTCTCCTCGGGGACCGCGTCCACCGCGCGGGCGCCCGGCCCGGCCGCCAGCACCTTGTCCTCGACGGCGCCCAGGGTGTCGTAGGCGCCGTTGTCGGCGAGGCTGTTCCAGGCGGCGCGTTCGGTGCCGCGCAGGTCCGCCGCGGAGGACTCGGTGAGGGTGCGGCGCAGGTGGACGGCGCCGGTGAACAACCGGAGCCGTTCCCCGGTGAGGGTGCCGGTCACGCGGGCACTCGCCAGGACCGCGTCCTCCTGGGCCAGCGCCTCTCCCGCGCGGGAGAACTCGAGCAGCACGCGCGCGTCGGAGCCGAGGGCCGCGTCCTGGATGCCGGTGAGGGAGCCGACCGCGCCGAAGGCCGACGCGATGGTGCTCGTGTACCGCTCGTACGTCTCGTCCCAGCCCACACGGCGGTCGAGCACCGCTGTCCGCAGCGGCCGCAGCTGCTCGGCACCGGTGACGAACTCCTCCATCCGGCGCGCGACCGCGGCGGGGAGTTCCTCGCTGTCGGCGACGGTGTGGTCCTCGCCGAGCCGCAGTTTCGCGACGGCCCGGTCGCTGCGCCGGGCGAGTTCGTCCAGCTCGTCGTTCGCCACGGCGGAGGGGTCGGTGGCGGCGCGTACCGCTGCGGCGCGTTCGGCCTGGAGGGCCGCGACCGCCGCGGAGACGGGGGCGCGGACCGCGCCGTCCACACGCTGGACCTGCCGCAGCCGGGAGACGTCCTGGGCGGTGGTGACGGTGGCGTAGGCCCACAGGCCCAGGAGGGAGACGACCGGCACCATCAGCAGACAGACGATCTTGGCGCGCACGGTACGCGGGCGCAGGTGGCGGCGCTCCGCGCGCGGGGGTGTCCCGTCCGATGCGGCGTCCGAGGGCGCCTCGGGGCCCTCGTCGGCCGGTGGTCCGGCGTGCGCGCGGCGGCCGCGCACGGGCGGGGGCGGCGCCTGGGCGCCGGTTGTGGGGGGCCTACGGGGTGTACGCATGGACTCCTCGCTCGGGAGTGGGTCGGGGGCGAGCCGCGGCACTCAGGCCCGTCCGGGCTCGGGGCGGCGTCCGGGCTCGGGGCGGCGTCCGGCTTCGAGCACACGTCGCGGGCCGCGGGGCGGGCCGCTCGGGCCGCCGGGCCGCGCGCTAGGGGGCGACGCTCTCGACCGGCCGCTGGGCCGAGGCGGACGCCTCGCGCTCCCCTGCGGTCGGCGACAGCGCGACGAACGCCGAGGTCAGGAAGAGGTAGGACCCGAGGCCGACGGCGAGAGGGAAGATGAACTGCATCGCCGTGGCCCCGGTCAGGGCTTCCCCGGAGGGCGTCACGCGCACGCCCACCGCGAACATCCCGGTGTAGTGCATGCTGCTGACGGCCGCGCCCATGATCAGGGATGCGATGGTGACCGCGACGGGCGACTTGATGTTGAGCGCCGCCCACAGGGCCGCCGTCGCGGCGGCGACGGCGATCAGGACGGAGAGCCCGACGAGCACCGGGTCGTAGGTCACGTCGCCGTGCAGGCGGACGGCCGCCATGCCCAGGTAGTGCATGCTCGCGACGCCGAGGCCGGTGGTGAGCCCGCCGACGAAGAGGGCCCGGCCGCGGTCCCGCCCGTAACCGACGGCGAAGACGCCGGCGCAGACGACGACCATGGCCACGAGCAGGCTCAGGAGGGTGAGCGGCACGTCGTAGCGGATGTCGGTGCCGGTGACGCCGAAGCCGAGCATGGCCACGAAGTGCATGGTCCAGATGCCGGTGCCGATCGCCGAGGCGGCGGTGAGGAGCCAGTTGCGGCGCGAGCGCCCGGTGGCGGCGAGCGCGCGGACGGTGCAGCGCAGTCCGAGCGCGGCGCCTATGCAGGCCATCACGTACGACAGCGCGGGGGTCAGCCACCCCAGGGCGGCGTGGTCCAGGTGTCCCATGGCCCCGGGACGCTAGACCCGGCACAGGCGCGCGAAGGGGGCACCTTTCGAAAGGTGCTGGAATATGACGCAAGGATGTACCGGAACGATCGAGTCACGCTCGAACATGTGCACAGAGGCATCCATCCGTGCCGGTGAGGAATCATGCGGTACATGAGCGACGACCAGACGCGTGTCCAGGAGTTCTTCACCGCCCGCGCCGCCGACTGGGACAGCAGGTTCCCGGACGACGGTCCGGCCTACGCCGCCGCGGTCGCGGAACTCGGGTTGCGGGCGGGCGACCGTGTGCTGGACGCCGGCTGCGGCACCGGACGCGCCCTGCCGCCCCTGCGAGCCGCCGTGGGGCCCTCGGGAGTGGTTCTCGGTGCCGATCTGACCCCGGCCATGCTGCGGGAGGCGGTAAGGGCCGGACGCGACCATGACGGGCTGTTGCTGCTCGCGGACGTGGCCGCGCTGCCCTTGCGCGCTCGCTCGCTGGACGCCGTGTTCGGGGCGGGACTCATCTCGCATCTGCCGAGTCCGGCCGAGAACCTGCGCGAACTGGCGCGTGTGGTGCGCCCCGGCGGTCTGCTGGCGCTGTTCCACCCGATCGGCAGGGCGGCGCTCGCGGCCCGCCACGGCCGCCCGCTCACCCCGGACGACCTGCGCGCCGAACCCAACCTCCGCCCGCTACTGGCCGGTTCCGGATGGCGCCTGAGGTCGTACGCCGACGAGGACTCCCGCTTCCTGGCGCTCGCCGTCCGCGCGGACTGAGCCGGCTCGTCACCCGGCCTCGGCGTCCGGCGCCTGCGCGTGCCGCACGGGGCAGCCCCGGACGCCCGGGACCGGGCGCGTGCCCAGGTCGGCGATCCGGTAGCCGTACGGATAGCCCTTGATCTCCCAGTTCTGCCGGGCGAAGTGCGGGGCGCGCCGGGGCGGCAGCAGACGGACCGCGCGGCCTCGCAGCCGGACCGCGCGGCGTACCCACGCGCGCGTGGCGGCGCTCGGCGGTTCGTAGCGGAAGGCGCGCAGGAGCGCGTCGTCGAGCAGGGAGAGGGTCGTGGTGCGCAGCAGGGGGGCGAGCGGGCCGGGGTACCAGGAGGCCATCAGGTCGAGAGTGGCGTCCGAGACGCGGCGGGCCTCCTCGTCCCAGGCGAAGTGGGCCGCCTCGTAGGCGTCGAGGCAGGTCTCGAAATCCTCGTAGGTCTCGGGGATGTCGTTGATCCCCATGTGGCGGCCGAGCGTGCGGAAGTGGACGACACTGGCGACGGTCTCGTGGCGGGACATCCTGCGCCAGCCGTAGGCGTCGATCCACCGTTTGGGCATCACGACGAACGTGCAGAGCACGTAGCGCATGTCGTCGTCGCTGATGTCGTAGCTGCGGTGCATCTGGTTGATGCGGCGGATCGCGGTCTTTCCCTGGCCGCTGCCGAAGCCGTGCTCGACGATGGTGTCCAGGAGGAGTGAGGTGTCGTCGTAGCGCTTCTGCGTCCGCTCCGTGAGCTCCGCCGTGCGAGCGAGCAGCCGGCCGATGCTCGGGACGGCGTACGTGCGGTACAGGGCCAGCTCCAGCGCCCGGGTGAAGTCCCAGGGGAACTCGTACGCCACGCTCAGTCGGTAGATGTCCGTGGCCTCCCGGTACGGGTCCATCCGCCGGATCCGTTCCAGCCGTGCGAAGCGCTTCACCGTGCCGTCCCCCCTTCTGCCGCAGGTCCTGCAACTTTACGTTGGTGTCCGGGACATGTACGACCGGCACGGCAGTCGCACAGAGGGAAGGCGGTCCGCATGTGGGGCAGGGTCCGCAAGGCCGGGGGCAGAGTCACCCGTGCCTGGCGCACGGAGCCGAGGGCCGGGGCGGACAGGCGTCCGCACAACCTCTTCGAGGCCGCGGCCGGCTACGTCACGGCGTGCGCGCAGGACGACCAGGAGCGGGCCGACGAGGCGGCCGGCTGGGTTTCGCCGGAGGCGCTGTCGTTCGGAGTGAACGAGCTCGCCTGCCGGGCCGTGATCGCGCTCGCGCGGCAACGCGGCGAGTCGCCGGAGACCGTGGCCCGTGAGCTTCTGGGACTGCCGGCGGCGTGACGCGCCGCCCTCCCGGACGGCCGATTCGCCCCGTCCGCCGGAAAGCTGCAGCTCCGCGTGCGCATGCGGGGTCGTGACAAGCGGCTTCCGCGCGCACTAGGGTGCGCGCGGTTGGACGAACCGATGGGGAGGCTGGGATGGCCGGGACGGATGAGGACGCCGTCGCCGCCGAGGACGATGCGCTCTATGTGCTCACGGCGGTGCTGCTGACGCCGGCGAAGTTCCCGAGTGTGCTGGGCGACGACTACCCCGAGGCATGCGCGGCGCTCGGTCTGGCGCCGCTCGCCGACGGGTACGGGCTGGTGCTCGGGCAGGACGGTGAGGGCGCCCGGTGGACCGTGGTCATCGACGACGTCTCCCTGGTGGCGGTCGCGATCGCATCCTGGGACTGCGGCATGGAGTACGACCTGTCGCCGGACGAGCGCACGGTCGTGGCGGCCCTGCCCGGCTGGCCCCTCGCGGTCGCCGTCGCCGCTCCCGGGGTGCCCGCGCCGCACGATCCCGGTCCGGAGGTCGACGACCGGCCCCCGCTGGCACCACCGGACACCAGCGTCTGGGGGCCCGGCCAGCGGCGTCTGGGCGCGGACGAGATCGCGCTGCACTGGGCGACGTGGCGGGAGCAGGTCGACGACGCGGCCTTTCCGAAGCAGGAGTCCCCGGGGGCACCGGGCGACGAGGGCGGGACGGTCGGCGGTCCGGACGGGAGCAGGGAGGACGGGCGCCCGGGCCAGAGCCGCATCCGGCGCGTCCTCGCGGAGGCGCGCACCTACATCGACACACCGCCGCCGCTGGGGCGCGTCCGCTCGTCGTTCGCGCCGGGTGACGCACGGATCCTGCGGGCCGACGGTCCTGGCTGGTCGCTCGTGGCCAGGACCGACGACATCGCCTTCGTGCTGCTCGACGAGGAGCCCGGCGAGGTCCTGCCGGTGGGCCGGGGGCCGGAGCTGCCGGGTCTCCTCGAGGCGCTGGACGATATGGCCGTACGGCCGAACTGAACCGGTCGGACCCCTCGGCACTGCCGCCGGTGGCTCCCGCTCGGCCGGATTGCCCCGGTCAGCGCCTCAGCGGCCGAGCTCCTTGCGGGTGGCGCGGCGCAGCCTGCGGCGCTGCGACGGGTCCAGCGTGAAGTACGCGGCGGCCGGGACTCCCAGGATGATCAGGAGCGATGCCCACCAGGGCAGCCAGATCAGCAGGATGAGCCCGACCGCCACACCGCCCGCGGCGATCTTGGCGTTCTTGGACATGACTGTCGCCTCCTTCGCGGCCACTGCCGCTCTCTGTCTCGAAAACGGACCCGCGCTCGCGACGGTTCCGGACCGCGCCCCTGAGACATCCCTGAGGTGCGACCCCGACGCACCCCTGAGACCTCTATGGTGACCCAGCTCACAGGCTGACCATACCCATCTGCACCAGAAGTGCTGTATTCTCGGCGACTCCGCTCCACTAGTCAAATTTGAGGAATCAGCCATAGACGAGCATCCGACTCACCCGGCGCCCTCCTCCGGCATCTCCGCACTGCCCCTGTGCCACTCCGTGTTCCTGCCCGGCGACCCGGCCCGCACCGGCAGCGTCGCCTTCTGGCGGCCCGACGGCGATGCCCCTCCGGCCGTGGCACCGGCGTCCGTCGCGGACCTGACCGTCGTCGTGCCCGGAGACAGTGGGATCGAGGCAGCGAGGGCGTCCGCCGTCGTGGTGCCGTTGCGCGCGGCCCTGCCGGTCCTCACGCGTGCGCGTGCCGACGCCCGGGGGCACCGCTCCACCCTGTTCTGGGGCGCGGCCGCCCTGCACGCCCTGCACCTCGTGGCACGCGGACTGCTGCTGCCGGGGCTGTCCCAGGGCGACCACGACGCCTGGCACACGGGCCCGCTGCGCGCCCAGGACGTCGAGGACGTACGCCGCCTGGCCGCCGCGATGCCGCCGGAGGCGCACGCCGTGCCGCTGGACGGCCCCGGGCCGCTGCGGCTGCCCGGCCCGGAGCAGCTCCTGCGCGCCTTCCTCGACGCGGTTGCCGACACCCTGCCCCGCTCCCCCGCCGCCCCGCTGGTGACGGGCGGTGCCGCCTACGCGGCGGCCGAGCCGGTGCGCCTGCCCGAGCAGCGTGCCTGGGCGGCGGATGTCGCGGCGGGCCACGACGCGGGCGTGCGGCTGTCCCTGCGGATCGAGGCGGACGGTCTGACCGACACGGACGACGACCCGGACGACGGCGCGGACGTGACCTTCCGGGCCGTGCTGCAGGTGCACAGCGTCAGCGATCCCGCGCTCGTCGCGGACGCCGCGGACGTCTGGGCCGGCACCGGGGGCGAGGCCTTCGGCCGCCGCGCGCGGATGGACGCGCTCCTCGCCCTGCGCCGGGCGGCCCGTGCCTGGGCCCCCCTCACGCCGCTGCTCTCGGCGGCCGTGCCCGACGCGGTCGAGCTCGCCGACGAGGAGGTCACCGAGCTCCTGGGAGCGGGCGCCCGCTCCCTGGCAGCGGACGGCGTCGACGTGCACTGGCCGAAGGGACTGACCCGCGACCTCACCACGCGCGCGGAGGTCGGGCCCGCCGAGGACGAACAGGAGTCGGGCAGGGCCTTCGCGGCCACGCCGTCGTTCCTGTCCGCCGACGCGCTGCTCGCCTTCACCTGGTCGTTCGCGCTGGGCGAGCGGCGGCTGAGCCGCGAGGAACTGGACCGTCTCGCCGAGGCCAAGCGCCCTGTGGTGCGGCTGCGCGACCAGTGGGTCCTGATCGACCCTCAGGAGGTACGGCTGGCGCGCTCCCGGCAGGACGACAAGGTCACGCCCGTGGACGCGCTCGGCGCGGCCCTCACCGGCTGGGCGGAGGTGGACGGCCACCGGGTCGAGGTGCGGCCGACCGGCTGGCTGGCGGCACTGCGGGAGCGGCTCGCGGACCCCGAGGCGCAGCAGCCCGTGGAGCAGCCGGCCGCCCTGGCCGCTACCCTGCGGGACTACCAGCGGCGGGGCCTGAACTGGCTCGCGGGTATGACGTCGGTGGGACTGGGCTGCTGCCTCGCCGACGACATGGGACTCGGCAAGACCATCACGCTGATCGCCCTCCACTTGCACCGGCAGACCGACGCACCGTCCGCCGGGCCCACCCTGGTGGTCTGCCCGACGTCCCTGATGGGCAACTGGCAGCGGGAGATCGAACGGTTCGCGCCCGGCACACCCGTGCGGCGCTTCCACGGCGCACGGCGCAGCCTGGAGGGCCTGGCCGACGGGGAGTTCGTGCTCACCACGTACGGCACGATGCGCCTGGACGCGCCCCGGCTCGCCGGGGTGCAGTGGGGCATGCTCGTGGCGGACGAGGCCCAGCACGTGAAGAACCCGTACTCCTCGACGGCGCGGGAGCTGCGCTCCATCGGCGCACGCGCGCGTGTGGCGCTCACCGGCACCCCGGTGGAGAACAACCTGTCGGAGCTGTGGGCGATCCTCGACTGGACGATGCCGGGGCTGCTGGGCCGCCTCGGCACCTTCCGCAGGCGGTACGCGAATGCCGTCGAGGGCGGCCAGGACCCGGCCGCGGCCGACCGGCTGGCCCGGCTCGTACAGCCGTTCCTGCTGCGCCGCCGCAAGTCGGACCCGGGGATCGCGCCCGAGCTGCCGCCGAAGACGGAGACCGACCACGCCGTGTCGCTCACCCAGGAGCAGGCGGGGCTGTACGAGGCCGTGGTGCGCGAGGCGCTCGCGGAGATCTCCGGCGCCGGGAGCATGGCGCGGCGGGGCCTGATCGTGAAGCTGCTGACCGGCCTCAAACAGATCTGCAACCACCCGGCGCAGTACCTCGAGGAGGAGCGTCCGGTGATCACCGGACGCTCCGGGAAGCTGGAGCTGCTGGACGAACTGCTCGACACGATCCTTGCCGGGCAGGCGGGCGTGCTGGTCTTCACGCAGTACGTGCGGATGGCCCGCCTGCTGGAACGGCACCTGGCCGCCCGTGGCACGCCCACACAGTTCCTGCACGGGGGTACGCCCGTCACCCAGCGCGAGGCCATGGTGCGGCGCTTCCAGAACGGCGAAGTGCCGGTGTTCCTGCTGTCGCTGAAGGCGGCGGGCACCGGGCTGAACCTCACCCGCGCCGAGCACGTCGTGCACTACGACCGCTGGTGGAACCCGGCCGTCGAGGCGCAGGCGACCGACCGCGCGTACCGCATCGGCCAGACGCGGCCCGTGCAGGTGCACCGGATCGTCGCCGAGGGAACCATCGAGGACCGCATCGCCGAACTGCTGGCCCACAAGCGGGAGCTGGCGGACGCGGTCCTGGGCTCCGGTGAGGCCGCGCTCACGGAACTGACGGACGCCGAACTGACGGATCTGGTCGAACTGCGAGGGGGCCTGCGATGACTCGGTACGACGGTGACACGGAGCGCACGTTCGCCGCACTGCCGCCCGCGCGCGGACGGGGGTTCGCGCAGACCTGGTGGGGCCGGGCCTGGCTGAAGGCGCTGGAGGACACGGCGCTGGAACCGGCGCAGCTCAAGACGGGTCGCCGGCTCGCGCGCGCGGGAGCGGTCGGTGCGATGTCGGTGCGCCCCGGGCGGCTCACGGCCGTCGTCCAGGACCGCGACCGCACGGCGTACCGGGCCGACATCCTTCTGGAGGAGCTCTCGCCCTCGCAGTGGGACCGCCTCCTGGACATGACGGTGGAGCGGGCCGGACACGTGGCGGCGCTGCTGGACCGGGACATGCCGCCACACCTGGTCGAGGACGCGGCCGCCGCGGGCGTCGAACTGCTGCCCGGCCTGGGCGATCTGGAGCCGGAGTGCGACTGCGGGGCCTGGGACCACTGCGGTCACACGGCGGCGCTCTGCTACCAGGTGGCCCGGCTGCTGGACCAGGACCCGTTCGTCCTGCTGCTGATGCGGGGGCGCGGCGAGGCCGCCCTGCTGGAGGATCTCCAGGCGCGCGGCGGCGCGTCCGCGGCGGGCTCCTTCGAGCCGGAGGGCGTGGACGCGGCCGAGGCCTACGCCGCCGGTGACATCCTGCCGCCGCTCCCGGGTCTGCCCGTCCTCCCCGACGCGCCCGGTGTGCCGCCGTCCCTGGACACCGAGACGCCGCCCGCGCCCGGCATCGACCCGGCCGCGCTGGAGTTCCTGGCCGCACGGACCGCCGTACGGGCGCACCGGCTGCTCTCGGAGGCGCTCGAGGGTGCCGTCGACGAGGAGTTGACGGTGGCGCAGGACGCGGTGCGGCTGGCCGCGGGCGGGCCCGGGCGGGAGGTGGCGGACCGGCTCGCCGATGGGTCGGGACGCGACCGGGAGGGCCTGGCGACGGCCGTCCAGGCCTGGCGTCACGGCGGTAGGCACGCGCTGTCCGTACTGGACGAGGAGTGGCAGGTGGACGGCGAAGCGCTCGCACGCGCACATGCCGCTCTGGAGTCCGCCTGGGACGCGGACGAGCGGCCGGGGCTGCGGGCGCGGGGCAACCGGTGGACGGTCGCCGGCGCGCCGGTCCAGCTGCGCCTCGGCCGGGACGGCCGCTGGTGGCCGTACCGCAAGGAGCGCGGCCGCTGGCAGCCCGCGGGAGGCGCCGCCCAAGACCCGGCGACGGCCCTGGCGTCGGCTGAACTCGTCCCCGAAGAGGGGAGCTTCCTGTGACGATCCGCCGATACGGCCAGGACGTCCTCACGGTCGCCGACGAACTGACCGAGGCGTATGCGGAGGTCTTCACGGAACCGCCCTGGGAACCCCGGGGCGTCGAGGAGACCCGGGCAGAATTCCGCGAGCGGCTGGAGACGGACGTGCGCCGTCCGGGCTTCCGGGCGGTGCTGGCACTGTCCGAGGACGGCGGGGTGGAAGGTTTCGCCACGGGCTGGATCACTCAAGCGCCCTTCCGCGGCGATCGCGCCTACGGAAAGGTGACACGACGGCTCGGTGCCGACCGGGTGGACGAACTCCTGGTCGGCTCCTTCGAGATCGACGAGCTGGGCGTACGCTCCCGGGCTCGCGGTACGGGTCTGGGGCGGCGGTTGCTGTCCGCCGCCGGCTCCGACGCGCCCGGCGGCCGGGCCTGGCTGATGACCTGGAGCGGGGCTGCGGACGCCCTCGCCTTCTATCGCCATGCCGGATGGTGGGAGCCCGGCCCACTGCCGGGTGAGGAGACGGACATGGTGGTGTTCGTCGCGCCGGGCCGGCTCCCGGCACGGCCTCCGGTCAGGGCAGTAGGTCGCCGGTGTCCAGGGACGGCAGGAGTGATTCGAAGTCGCTCGGCAGGTCGCTCGGCAGTTGCGTCGGGAAGCCCGACGGCAGCCGGGTGGGCAGCTCGCTCGGCAGCCTGATGGGCAGTTCGGTGGGGATGCCGAAGGACGGCGCGGGCGTGCGGCTGCTCTCGCCGGACGGCTCCTCGTCGGGTGAGTCGTCCCGCCCCGAGGCCATCAGCACCACGACGGACACGGCCGCGGCGGCCACGAGCACGGCGAGCAGGACGAGCAGCGGATTGCGGCGGCGGGGAGGTCCGGGCGGGTGAGGCGGTACGGGTGGCATGGCCATACCGGCCACAGTCGCCGCGCTCCGTTCAAGGCGCGAGGGGCGCACGGAAGCTGATACGGGCTCATGGCATGGATCGCATGATTCCGGAGCATGACGGGTCCGTCGGCCGGTCACTGTGACCGGCCGACGGACCCGCACGCGCGCGTGAGGTCAGCCGCGGGCCCCCAGCAGGTGGTCCATGGCCAGCTGGTCCAGCTGCTCGAAGGCCATGCCGCGGGCGGCGGCCGCCTCGACGTCGAACGCCTCGAACGCCGACCGGTCGGCGAGCAGGGACTGGAGGCCGTCCGCGGCGGTCGGCTGGGCCAGCTCGTCCAGGCGGGCCGCGCGCAGGGCCTCCTGGACCTCCGGGTCGGCGCGGAAGGCGGCGGCGCGGTCCTTGAGGATGAGGTAGTTGCGCATGCAGCCGGCGGCCGAGGCCCACACGCCGTCGAGGTCCTCGGTCCGCGGGGGTTTGAAGTCGAAGTGCCGCGGGCCGGTGTAGCCGGCCGACTCCAGCAGGTCGACCAGCCAGAACGCGGCGCGCAGGTCACCGGCGCCGAAGCGCAGGTCCTGGTCGTACTTGATGCCGGACTGGCCGTTGAGGTCGATGTGGAACAGCTTGCCCGCCCACAGCGCCTGCGCGATGCCGTGCGGGAAGTTCAGCCCGGCCATCTGCTCGTGCCCGACCTCGGGGTTGACGCCGTACAGCTCCGGCCGCTCCAGCCGCTCGATGAACGCCAGGGCGTGGCCGACGGTCGGCAGCAGGATGTCGCCGCGCGGTTCGTTCGGCTTGGGCTCGATCGCGAAGCGCAGGTCGTAGCCCTGGGAGGTGACGTACTCGCCGAGCAGGTCGAAGGCCTCCTTCATCCGGTCCAGGGCGGCACGGACGTCCTTGGCGGCGCCGGACTCCGCCCCTTCCCGGCCGCCCCAGGCCACGTACACCTCGGCGCCCAGCTCGACGGCCAGGTCGATGTTGCGGATGGTCTTGCGCAGCGCGTAGCGGCGCACGTCGCGGTCGTTGGCGGTGAAGGCGCCGTCCTTGAAGACCGGGTGCGTGAAGAGGTTGGTGGTGGCCATCGGGACCTTCATGCCCGTGGCGTCCAGCGCCTGCCGGAAGCGCTTGATGTGGGCCTCGCGCTCGGTGTCGCTCGAGCCGAACGGGATCAGGTCGTCGTCGTGGAAGGTGACGCCGTGAGCGCCGAGACCGGCCAGGCGCTGCACCGTCTCGACCGGGTCCAGGGCACGCCGCGTGGCGTCGCCGAAGGGATCCCGTCCCTGCCAGCCGACGGTCCACAGGCCGAAGGTGAACCTGTCCTCGGGGGTGGGCTGGTAGCTCATGCCGCGGCTCCTTGCTCGCTGAGGCTATTTCGTCATGCCGATTTACAAATTAGTATGCGAGCACCTTCCTGGGAAGAGACAAGGTGTCTCGGGACGAGAGCAGAGGGAGAAACCCGATGTCAGCAGCCGAGGGTCCGCTCGTCGTCGGCGTGGACTCGTCCACCCAGTCGACCAAGGCGCTGGTCGTCGACACGTCGACCGGCCGGGTCGTCGCGAGCGGCCAGGCGCCGCACACGGTCTCCTCGGGGGCCGGGCGCGAGAGCGATCCGCGCCAGTGGTGGGACGCGCTGTGCGAGGCCCTGCGCCAGTGCGGTGACGCGGCGCACGAGGCCGCCGCGGTGTCGGTCGGCGGGCAGCAGCACGGCCTGGTCACGCTCGACGGCCGGGGCGAGCCGGTGCGGCCCGCCCTGCTGTGGAACGACGTGCGCTCCGCGCCGCAGGCACGCAGGCTGACGGAGGATCTGGGCGGCGCGAAGTTCTGGGCCGAACGCACCGGAAGCGTCCCCGCCGCCTCCTTCACGGTCACCAAGTGGGCCTGGCTGGCCGAGCACGAGCCGGAGGCGGTCCGCGCCACGAAGGCCGTACGTCTTCCCCACGACTACCTGACCGAGCGGCTCACCGGGCAGGGCACGACCGACCGCGGCGACGCCTCCGGGACGGGCTGGTGGACGTCCGGGACGGAGGCGTACGACGAGGAGGTCCTGGCGCACGTGGGGCTCGACCCGGCCCTGCTGCCCCGTGTGGTCCGGCCCGGCGAGGTGGCGGGCACGGTGCGCGACAGTCATGATCTGCCGTTCTCCAAGGGCACGCTGGTCGCGCCCGGCACCGGCGACAACGCCGCCGCGGCGCTGGGCCTCGGGGTGCGTCCGGGCACGCCGGTGATGAGCCTCGGCACCTCGGGCACGGTGTACGCCGTGTCGCGTCACCGGCCTGCCGACCCGAGCGGCACGGTGGCGGGCTTCGCCGACGCCCGCGGCGACTGGCTGCCACTGGCCTGCACCCTGAACTGCACGCTCGCCGTCGACCGCGTGGCCACGCTGCTGGGCCTGGACCGCGAGGCCGTCGAACCGGGCACGGCCGTCACGCTGCTGCCCTACCTGGACGGCGAGCGCACCCCGAACCTGCCGAACGCCTCCGGGCTGCTGCACGGCCTGCGCCACGACACGACCGCCGGGCAGCTCCTCCAGGCCGCCTACGACGGTGCCGTGCACTCCCTGCTCGGCGCGCTCGACCTGGTCCTCGACGCGGAGGCCGACCCCTCGGCGCCCCTGCTGCTGATCGGCGGCGGCGCCCGGGGCACGGCCTGGCAGGAGACCGTACGGCGGCTGTCGGGGCGTCCCGTACAGGTGCCCGAAGCCAAGGAGCTGGTCGCGCTCGGTGCCGCCGCGCAGGCGGCCGGGGTGCTGACCGGGGAGGACCCGGCGGCGGTCGCGCGGCGCTGGGGCACGGCGGCCGGTCCGGTGCTCGACGCCGTCGAGCGGGACGAGGAGACGCTGGCCAGGATCGCCGGGGTACTCTCCGACGCGGCTCCGCTGCTGGAGCGGCCCACCGACACCCACTGAGGACTGGCGTCAGGCATGACCGCACCGCTGCACGAGGCCCGCTCCGCGCCGGGACGCGCGCTGCCCGACACCCAGCAGGGCATGCGCCGCCGCAACCTCTCCCGTGTCATGCACGCCGTCCGCGCCGAGGGACCGCTCTCCCGGGCCGCTGTCGCCTCACGGATCGGCCTGACCCGGGCGGCGGTGTCGACGCTCGTCGACGAACTGATCCGGTCGGGCCTGCTGGAGGAGCTGGGGCCCGAACGGCCCGGCAGGGTGGGCCGCCCCGGCTCCGCGCTCGCCGTCAGCGGACGCGGCCCGGCCGGGATCGGTGCGGAGGTCGGCGTCGACCATCTCGCGGTCTGCGCCGTCGACCTCGGCGGCACGGCCCGCTCGCGCGCGATACGGCAGGGGGCGAACCGCGGCCGCTCCCCAGAACCAGTGATCGCGGAACTCACCGAACTGATCCGCCGGGTCGTCGCCGAGGCGGAGGGCCAGGGCCTGTGGCCGGCCGGGCTCGCCGTGGCCGTACCGGGGCTGGTGGCGCGCGACGCCCGGACCGTCGTACGCGCCCCGAACCTCGGCTGGCACGACACGGACCTCGGTGAACTGCTGCCCGCGGGCCTCCCGCTGACCGTGGACAACGAGGCCAACTTCGGTGCCCTCGCGGAACTCTGGCTCGGTGACGGCACACCACGCGACTTCCTGCACGTGTCGGCGGAGATCGGTATCGGTGCGGCGGTCGTGGTGGACGGCGGGCTGCTGCGCGGAACCCGCGGTTTCGCCGGCGAGTTGGGGCATGTGCCGGTCCGGCCCGAGGGACCGGAGTGTGCGTGCGGCGGGCGGGGATGCCTGGAGCAGTACGCCGGGGAGGAGGCCGTGCTGCGTGCGGCCGGTCTGGAGCCGGACCAGGACCGCGTGGGACTGCTCGCGGGGCGGGCCGCTGAGGGCGACGAGGACGTCCGCCGTGCCCTGCGTGACGCGGGCACCGCCCTCGGAGTCGCCCTGACCGGGGCGGTCAACCTGCTGGACCCGGAGAGCGTGGTGCTGGGGGGCGAGCTGTCCGGGCTGGCGCCCTGGCTGCTGCCCTCGCTGCGTGAGGAGTTGGCGCGGCGCACGGCGGGCCCGGCCTGTCCCGTGTCCGTGTCACGACTGGGCCCGCAGGGGCCGCTGCTGGGGGCCGCGCACTCGGTGGTGCGGGCGGTCCTGGACGACCCGGCGGTGTTCGCCCAGCAGGCTTGAGAACGGGTCAGGGCCACACGGCCCGGAGGTCGGCCCCCTCCGCAATCACCCGGCCGGGTGAGCGAGTTGTCCACAATTCCGGCCCCGTCCACCACTTCGGGGTGCTTCCTCCTGACCGCCCGGCAGGCGCCGTAATTTGATTCAGGCGGGCCGCGGCCACAACGGCCGCCGCTCTCCTTAGTCGATCAAGTGACACCCGCTGCCGTCGAACCCGGAAGGCACACCCTCATGGAACGGATGACCCACGGTCCCAGCAGGCGAAGCATCCTCATGGGCGCCGCCCTCACCGCCGTCCCCTCCACCCTGCTCCCCGGCACCCGGGCCACCGCCCGGCCCCAGACCGTCGACCACCCCGGAGCCGCGTGGCATCCGGCGAGCCGCGCCAACTACACGCCCTCGAACCGCCCCCGGGCCCATCCGCTGAACTACGTGGTCATCCACGTCGCGCAGACGACGTACGCCGGCACCCTGTCGGTGTTCCGCGACCCCGGGAAGAAGGTCTCCGCGCACTACGTGGTGCGCTCCTCCGACGGGCACGTGGCACAGTGCGTGCGCGAGACCGACATCGCGTGGCACGCGGGGAACTGGGACTACAACACCCGCAGCATCGGCATCGAGCACGAGGGCTGGGTGGACCGGCCCAGGTACTTCACCGATGCCATGTACGAGCGGTCGGCCCGGCTCACCGCGGCGATCTGCGCGAGGTACGGCATCCCCCGGAACCGCGCGCACATCATCGGTCACCACGAGGTGCCGGGCAGCGACCACACCGACCCGGGCCGGCACTGGGACTGGAAGCGCTACCTCAGACTGGTCAAGTCCGCCTGAAACCTGGCCAATGCCCCTCCGCGCCACCTCACATGCCGGTTACACCTCACTCAACCTCTGGTTGCGGCGCGGTAATCAGGCGACGATGGGACCATGACTCTGGCCCAGCGCGCCATGGAGCGCCTGCAGGCCTGGCCCGACCTGATGGCGGGCCCGGCAAGTTGCGGTACCGGACGGGCGCTCCGTTCCGTCCGTGACGAGATCGTCCACGTCCACTCGCCGCGGGACGTGGATCTCCACCTCACCGACCGGGCCATCCAGCGCTTCCACTACGACCTGGCCGGTTCGAGCGCGATCCGCCTGGTTCCCGGATCGTGCTGGGTGACGGTTCACCTCGACTGCGAGGCGGACATCGACCTGCTGCTCAGCCTGGTGAGCATCGCCCTCAAGGCCCACCAGACCCGGCCCGCCACCGACGGGCCCGGGCCGGCCGGGTGCAACTTCCACCGTGTCACGGTGCTCCCGCGTGACGCCGTGGCGGGCGGCTGAGTCTTGGCGGACGAACCGGAGGCGGTCAACGCCGGTGCCTGGGGCACGTACGGGGCACATCATCTGCGGCGTGGCACCCCGCTGCCCGAGGCGACGCGGCTCGACTGGGGGTTCGAGGGCGGCGGGCCGGGGACCGAGGTCCTCGGGGAGCTGACGGGCCGGCGGGTGCTGGACCTCGGGTGCGGTCCGGCGCGGCACGCCGCCCATCTGGTCCGGGACCGTGGCGCGCTGGTGGACGCGGTCGACGCCTCGGCGGGGCAGTACGAACGGGCGCGGGCCCGTTACGGCTCGCTGCCCGGGCTGCGGCTCGTCCTGGCCGACGCGGTGGAGCATCTGCGCATCGCGGAGCCGTACGACGTCATCTACTCCGTCAACGCCGTCCCGTACATCGACCCGCACCGGCTGCTGCCCGCTCTCGCCGGGGCGCTGAGGCCGGGCGGCAGGCTCTGCTTCACGGTGCTGCACACCAACGCGCGGGGTGACGGGCCGTCGGACCGGGTCGCCGCGCGGCCCGAGATCCTGCGGCTGGCCGGCGGCGATGACGTCACCGTCCAGATGTGGGTCCTCACGCCGGAGCTCTGGACGGAACTGCTCACCGAGTACGGGCTGCGGCTGGAGGGAGTCGATGTCCTCGACACGCCGCAGGCCGGGAACCACGCGTGCTACCGGCTGCTTCGGGTGACCCGGCCCGTCCGCGTCTCCTCCCGGCCGCGCGTCGCCAAGCCGCCGCCCGCCCACGCGGCGCTCGGGGTCGGTGCCGTGCTGTACGGGCCGCGCGGGCTGCTGCTCGGCCGGCACCGGCGCGGGACGTGGGAGCTGCCCGGCGGGACGGTGGAGCCCGGGGAGTCGCTGCGGGAGACGGCCGTGCGGGAGCTCGCCGAGGAGACCGGGCTCGCGGCGCGGCCGGAGGACGTCCGGCTGCTGGGGACGCTCCTGGACGACGCGGGCGGGGTCGTCCGGGTGACCGTGGCGGCCCTGGTCACCGCCTGG
The DNA here is from genome assembly GCF_055578235.1 of Streptomyces sp. NPDC033136. Lineage (NCBI taxonomy): Bacteria > Bacillati > Actinomycetota > Actinomycetes > Kitasatosporales > Streptomycetaceae > Streptomyces > Streptomyces sp. NPDC033136. Next base: position 118,505 of record NZ_JBVIPD010000010.1, on the reverse strand, counting down.
CGGGGCGAGCCGACGGACCAGCCCGGGGAGAGCGTCGGCCGCTGGCGCTGGTTCGGCCTGGACCGCCTGCCGGAGCAGCTGTTCGTGTGCAGCGCCCAGGCCCTCACCGCCTGGCGGCCCGGGCTGCCCATCGACCACACACCGGCTCATTTCACGCCGTTCGCCACCGGATCGGGCGACAGCTGAAGCACCCGGAGGGGGGCGTTTTTTCAGCCGTTCCCGTGTGGCCGGCGCTCAGCCACCCTGCCGACCGCCGCGGTCTGGTGCACTGCCCCTGAGATTCCTGACAGTTGACGAGGTATCAGGGGGCATGGTGGCAGGTCGTCGCGGGCGGCGGGCAGCGGGCAGAGCGCTACTGGCGTTTCTCACGGCGTTCGGCGCGCTGGCCGGTGCGGCCCTGGCGGGGGCGGCTCCGGCCGACGCCGTCCACAAGGGCGTACGGGTCGCGCCGGGCGTCAGGTACGAGGAGTTCGACATCAAGGCGGCCGAGGGGGTGGCCCACGCGCATGTGCTGAAGGTCGACCTGGGCCATCCGCAGGTACGGGTCGACCTGCTGCATCCCGGGGCCGTGGCCTCGCGTGCGCGGGTCTCGCGCATGGCGGACGCGCAGGGCGCGGTCGCCGGAGTCAACGGCGACTTCTTCAACATCATCGAGACGCAGCACCCGGGCGTCGAGCCGACCGGCGCGAGTGTGGGTCCGGCGATCGCGGCCGGGCGGACGCTCAAGGCGGCCGTGCCGAACGGCCAGCGTTTCGGCCCGGTGCTGCCGCCCGGCACGACCACCGAGGACGTGTTCGGCGTCGGAACGGACCAAGTGGCGCGGCTGGACCGGCTGGCCCTGGACGGCTCGGTCCGCACGGCCGAGGCGCAGCTGCCGCTGGGCGGGCTCAACCAGTACGCCCTGCCGGTGGGTTCGGTCGGCGCGTTCACCTCCGACTGGGGCAGCGCCTCCCGCGTGCGCGCCACGTGCGGCACGGACACGGACCGGGCCGCGCCCTGCAGCACGGACACGTACGAGGTGACGGTCCGCGACGGCAGGGTCGTGGCGGCCGCCGACACACCCGGCAGCGGTCCCATCGCCGAGGGCACCACCGTGCTGGTCGGCCGGGAGGCGGGCGCCCAGCAGCTGCGGAAGTTCGCCACGGACGGGCCGGTCGAGGTGGAGCACCGTCTCGTGGCGGCCACGGACGGCACCGCGTACCGCCTCGCCCTCGGCGGCTACCCGGTCCTCACGGGCGGGCGGCCGCTGCCGGGCCTGGACGACACGGCGTCGGCCGTCCGCACGGCCGTGGGAATCGCCGACGGCGGGCGGCGCATGCTGCTGCTCGCGCTGGACGGGGCAGCCGCCTACCGCGGCGGCCTGACGATCGCGGAGGTGGCCGACACCATGGGGAAGCTGGGCTCGGACGCCGCCTTCAGTCTGGACGGCGGCGGGTCGTCGACGCTGGTCGCCCGGCAACCGGGCGCGAGCGCCGTCTCGGTGCGCAACCACCCCAGCGGCGGCGCCGAGCGGACCGTTCCGAACGGCATCGGCGTGTTCTCGGGGGCGTGACGTCAGGGCCGCAGACCGCTGACGATGTCCGCCGTCGCCGTGAGGCCGCTGTGGATGGTGGGGGCGATGCTGGTGCTCGCCAGGTAGAAGCCCAGCAGCAGGCAGACCAGCGCATGGGAGACCTTCAGCCCGCCGTTGCGCAGGAAGATCACCGCCAGGATCAAGAGCAGCAGCACCACAGAGATGGAAATGGCCATCGTCAACTCCTCCGCCACGCCGCCATGTCCGGTTCACGGCGTTCGGCCGTAAGTGTGGCGTAGCGGAGGGTTCATCCGTGCGGCTGACCTGTCCGCCGAACGTGTGGTGTCCTCCCCGCGCCCTACCTCGCGCGCCGGGCGTCCAGGAACGCCTCCAGTCCGGCGAGGTCGTCGGTGTTGAGGTGGTCGACGCCCGCGGCGAGCAGTTCGCCCCACAGCGCGTCGCGGGCGGGCCCGGCCAGGTCGGGCGTCGCCCAGAACCGCACCCTCTGCCCACGCCGGTGGGCGGTCCTGACGATGCCCCGCAGCTTCTGCCGCTCGGCGTCGGGGAACGCGCCCACGCCCTGCCAGGTGAAGTTGAGCCACCAGTTGTCGCTGATCAGCGGAATGAAGGAGGCCTGGGCCTGACCGCCGAGGTCGGCGAGGCGGCCGTCGTAGAAGGCGCGCCGGACGGTCTGGGCCTGCAGGGGGGCGCGGGCCGCGCGGTCGCCGGAGATCACGGCCGTGACCGGGCCGCGGTGGACACGGCCGTGGACGTATGTGGTGAACAGGTGCCGGTAGCGCCGGAGGTGGCGGTCGAGTTCGAGGTACGTCGGCGCCCCCTCGGTCTTGATGTCGATGAGCAGCTGCAGCGAACCGCGGTACCCCCGGTACACCGAACCGCGGTGGGCGCGGACGCGGGCGGCGAGCGGGTCGAGGTAGAGGGACTCGAGTGTGCGGGACGGGTCGAGGTCCTCCGGGTCGTGGGCGACGAGGAGCTGGTCGCCCACGAGGTAGATGTCGGCCTCGACGCTGCCGAAGCGGTGGTCGAGGGCGTCGAGCAGCGGGCGCGGGTGCTCGTAGTCGTTGTGGGCGTGGGCGCGCCACAACGGGCGGGGCCTGTGCCGTCGTTCGCCGGCCAGTGCCTGCGCGGCGGGGAGGGCGACCGGGCCCGCGAGGGCCGCGCCGAGGGTGGTGAGGGCTCTGCGACGGGTGGTGAGGGCCATGCTCTGCCTCCCTGGAGGTGCCGTACGGGACCCCTGCGAGTATGGGTCCCGGTCGGTCCAAGAAGCAGGCCTGTGCGCGGAGTTGGTGGGACTGCCGCTGTGCGTTCACTTCACCGGGCCGGGGCGCACGGAAAAGCCCGCCCCTGGTGGGACGGGCTTTCACGGGCTGCCCCGGGCCTTCACGGAGCTTTCCGGGCCGCCCGCCGCCCCGGGCTTTCCCCGAGGAGCCCCCCGCGACGGCCGGATGGACGTCAGGGGGCCAGGAGGTCGACCCGTGCGGCCAGTTCCTCCCGGTGGGCGCCCGCCGTGCCGTAGGCGATCGAGTCGGCCTTCGCGCGCTTGAGGTACAGGTGCGCCGGGTGCTCCCACGTCATGCCGAGGCCGCCGTGCAGTTGCACGGCCTCCTCGGCGGCGTGGACGGCGACCGGCGCGGCGTAGGCCTGGGCGACGGCGACGGCCACGTCGATGTCCTCGCCGCCGGCGAGGGCGTCCGCGGCGTTGCGGGCGGCAGCACGGAGGTTGACGACCTCCAGCCACAGCTGGGCCAGCCGGTGCTTGAGCGCCTGGAAGCCGCCGACGGGCCGGTTGAACTGCTTGCGCTCCTTCAGGTAGCGGACGGTCTCCATCAGTGTCCAGTCGGCCAGGCCGAACTGCTCGGAGGCGAGCAGCCCGGCTCCGGCGCGCAGGGCCCGGCGCACGGCGGGCTCGGCGTCGCCCAGGAGGCGGCCCCGGGCCCCGTCGAGGGTGACGGTCGCGAGCGGGCGGGTCAGGTCCAGGGAGATCTGCGGAGTGACGGTCGCGGTGGCGGCGTCGACCGCGTACAGGCCGCCGTCGTCGGCGGGCACGAGCAGGACGTCCGCGACGGCGGCGTCCGCGATGCCGGTGAGTTCACCGTGCAGCAGGCCGTTCTCGTGGAGGACGGTCTTGTAGGCGGCGCCCGGCGCGACGTTGAGGGAGACCGCGAGGGCGCCGATCGTCGTCCCGGTCGCGAGTTCGCGCAGGAGGTCGTCGGTGCCGCAGGCCAGCAGTGCCTCCGTGGCGACGACCGCGCTCGTCAGATACGGCACGGGCGCGACCGCGCGGCCCAGTTCCTCCAGCACCACGGCGGCTTCCCGGTGTGTGGCGCCCTGGCCGTCGAGTTCCTCGGGCACCAGCAGGCCGGCGAGGCCCATGCCGTCGGTGAGGGCCTTCCACAGGGCCATGTGGTGTGGGGCGTCCGACTCGGTGCGGGCGATGACGCCGGGTGCGTCGCAGTGGTCGGTGAGCAGGTCGCGGACGGCGGCGCGCAGCGCCTCTTCCTCTTCCGAGTACAGCAGGTCGCTCATCGGGCGAGGTCCTTCCAGGCGACGTCCTTGTCGGTGCGCGGCTCGGCGGGCAGGCCCAGGACGCGCTCGGCGACGATGTTCAGCAGGACCTCGGTGGTCCCGCCCTCGATGCTGTTGCCCTTGGAGCGCAGGTAGCGGTAGCCGGCCTCGCGGCCGGTGAAGTCGACCAGCTCCGGGCGCCGCATGCTCCAGTCGTCGTACAACAGACCCTCCTCGCCGAGGAGTTCCACCTCCAGGCCGCTGATCTCCTGGTTGAGGCGGGCGAAGGCCAGCTTCATGCCGGCGCCCTCGGGGCCGGGCTGGCCCGCGACCAGTTGCTGACGCAGCCGCTCGGCGGTGAGGCGGGAGACCTCGGAGTCCACCCACAGCTTCAGCAGCCGCTGGTGCAGGTCGTGGGTGCGCAGCTCCGGGCGCTCGCGCCAGGTCTTCGCGACCGGGCCGATCATGCCGCCCTCGCGGGGCAGCCGCATGCCTCCGATGGCCACGCGCTCGTTGTTCAGCGTGGTCTGGGCGACCTTCCAGCCGTCACCGACCTCACCGAGGCGGCGCGTGTCGGGGATGCGGACATCGGTGAGGAACACCTCGTTGAACTCGGCCTCACCGGTGATCTGCCGTAGCGGCCGCACCTCGACGCCCGGGTCGGTCATGTCGCACACGAAGTAGGTGATGCCCCGGTGCTTGGGCACGTCCGGGTCGGTGCGGGCGATGAGGATCGCCCAGCGGGCGACATGGGCGCTGGACGTCCAGACCTTCTGCCCGTTGACCATCCAGGCTCCCCCGCTCTCGGCTCCGCTCGAGCGGGAGGTGCCCCCATCCTCCCGCACGGCCCGGGTGCCCAGCGCGGCCAGGTCGGATCCGGCACCCGGCTCGCTGAACAGCTGGCACCAGACCTCCTCCCCGGTCCACAGCGGCCTGAGGTACCGCCGTTTCTGCTCCTCGGTGCCGAAGCCCAGGATGGTCGGCGCGGCCATGCCGAGGCCGATGCCGATGCGTCGGGGGTCGTTGTCGGGTGCTCCGGCCGCCTCCAGCTCGGCGTCCACGACGGCCTGGAGGGAGCGGGGCGCACCGAGTCCGCCGAGGCCCTCCGGGTAGTGCACCCAGGCGAGTCCGGCGTCGAAGCGGGCCCGGAGGAAGTCCAGGCGGTCGGTCGAGGCCGGCGGATGGGCGGCCAGCAACGCCCGGGTACGACGGCGCAGTTCCTCGGCGTCGGTCATGCTGCCTCCTCCATGACGACCGCGACCCGGCCGGTGGTGAGCCCGTCCGCCACCTTCTGCACGGCGGCGGCTGCCCCGGCGAGCGGCACGCGCTCGCTCACCAGCGGCTTGATCGCGCCCCGGGCGGCCAGCTCGGTGAGCTGCTCGTGGCAGCGCCGGACCAGCTTCGGGTTCTTGGTGTTGTACAGGCCCCAGTGCAGGCCCAGGATCGAGTAGTTCTTCACCAGGGCGTGGTTCAGGCCCGGGCTGGGGATCGTGCCGCTGGCGAAGCCGACGACGACGATCCGCCCCTCGAAGGCGACGGCCTTGGCGGACTGGGTGTAGGCCTCGCCGCCGACCGGGTCGTAGATCACGTCGGCGCCCCGACCGCCGGTGGCCTCCTTGACGGCCGCGACGACATCCTCGGAGCGGCGGTCGATCACGACGTCACAGCCCAGCTCGCGGGCGACGGCCGCCTTCCCGGAGCCGCCGACGACACCGATGACGGTGGCGCCGGCGGCCTTCCCGAGCTGCACGGCCGCGCTGCCGACCCCTCCTGCGGCAGCGTGGACGAGCAGGGTCTCGCCGGCCTCCAGACCGGCCCGGCGGTGCAGGCCGAACCAGCCGGTCTGGTAGCCGATGTGCAGGGCCGCGGCCTCCGCGTCGTCCAGGGCGTCCGGCGCGGGCAGCAGGGCGGCGGGGTCCGCGACGGCGTACTCCGCGAAGCCGCCGTGCGGCAGTGCCGGGTTGGCGATCACCCGGCGGCCGTCCTCGGTCTCGCCGCAGATCTCCACACCCGGGGTGAACGGCAGCGGCGGCCTGACCTGGTACTGGCCGCGGCACAGCAGGGCGTCCGGGAAGTTGATGCTGGCCGCGCGCACCTTCAGCAGGACCTGGCCCTCACCGGGCGCGGGCGGTTCCACGTCCTCAAGCCGCATCACCTCGCCCGGCTCGCCGTTCTCGTGCACTTGCCATGCCTGCATGCGGGGCCTCCACGGGGGACTGCTTCGTCTGACCGGGGTCACTTCGCATACTAAGCGGTCGCTTGCCGATGAGGGAACCGTCTCCGGGCGAAGAGTCCCGCCACCTGGCACCTCACGCGTCACGACTGCTTCGGCCGCGCCCGTACATGCATCCGCTCCCCCTGCGGCCCGAACAGGCTGAGGAACTCCACGGGCCCCTCCCCCGTCGACCCGAACCAGTGCGGCACCCGGGTGTCGAATTCGGCGGCCTCCCCCGCCGTGAGCACCACGTCGTGCGCGCCCAGCACCAGGCGCAGCTTCCCGGCGAGCACGTACAGCCACTCGTAGCCCTCGTGCGTGCGCGGGTCCGGCTCCTGCCTGCGCTGCGGTTCGAGCACCTTGTAGGCCTGGAGGCCGCCGGGCTGGCGGGTGAGCGGCCAGTGGGTGCGGCCGCCCATCACGATCGGCTTGGACCGCACGCGCGGGTCACCGGCCGGCGGGGCTCCGACCAGTTCGTCGAGCGCCACCTGGTGAGCGCGCGCGATCGGCAGCAGCAGCTCCAGGCTGGGTTTGCGCAGGCCGGACTCCAGTCGCGACAGGGTGCTGACGGAGATGCCGGTGGTACCGGAGAGCGCCGACAGGGTCACCTCCCGGTCCTTGCGCATCTGCCGCAGCCGGGGGCCGACGCCCGCGAGTACCTCGTCCGTGGTCATGTCCGTATTGCAGATTCGGCAAGGTCGTTTGTCAATACCGCAGTGCCGGGGCGACGCTCGGTCGCGGAGGTGGTCACCATGACCGAGAAGTACGCAGTGGTCGTCATCGGCGGCGGTGCGGCGGGCCTGTCCGCGGGGCTGGTGCTGGGGCGGGCCCGGCACCGCACGCTGGTCGTCGACGCGGACGAGCCGCGCAACGCGCCCGCCGCGCACATGCAGGGGTACCTGTCACGGGACGGCATGCCGCCCGCCGAGTTCCTCGCGATCGGCCGGGAGGAGATCGCGCGCTACGGCGTGGAGCTCGCGCGGGACCGGGTGGCGGAGGTCGGGAGGGATGTCGGGAGGGATGAGGACTTCACCGTGGTCATGGCCGGGGGCCGGACCGTGCGGGCCCGGCGGCTGGTCGTCGCGACCGGGCTGAAGGACGAGCTGCCGGCCGTCCCCGGGGTCGCGGAGCGGTTTGGCCGGGACGTGCTGCACTGCCCCTTCTGCCACGGCTGGGAGGTGCGCGACGAGCCGTTCGGGGTGCTGGCCCCCACTCCGGCGAGTGTGCACCAGGCGCTGATGGTGTCCCAGTGGTCGAAGGACGTGCGGTTCTTCCTGCACACGGTCGCCGAGGAGGAGCTGTCCGACGCGGATCTGCGGCGGCTCGCCGCGGCCGGGGTGGACGTGGTGCCCGGGGAGGTCGCGGGGCTGGTGGTCGAGGACGACCGGCTCACCGGGGTCCGGCTCGCGGACGGCACGACGCACGCCCGCTCGGTGCTGTTCGCCGCTCCCCGGCCGGTTCCCCGGACCGGCCTGCTGGAGCAGCTCGGCGCCGAGCTGCACGAGACGCCCTTCGGCGCGTACCCGGTGGTCGACGCGAACGGCCTGACGACCGTGCCGGGCGTATGGGCCGCCGGCAACGCGATCGGCTTCGCCGAGCAGGTCGTGCACGCGGCGAGCGGCGGGTACCGGGCGGCGTCCGCGATCGTCGGGGACCTGCTGATGACGGACCTGGACGCCGTCTGAGGGCTCCGCCCGTGGCACCCGGCCGTCCGGGTGTAGAGGCGGCCCCTCCGGTGCACCATGACTGCATGCTGCTGCACCGGCTGGCCCGAGTGTCCCAGGAGGTCGCCGCCACCTCGGCTCGGTCCCGGAAGACGGCTCTGCTCGCGGAGCTCTTCCGGGACGCCGAGGCGGACGACGTGCCGATCGTCATCCCCTATCTGGCCGGGCGGCTGCCGCAGGGCCGGATCGGCGTGGGCTGGAAAGTGCTGAGCCGCCCGGTCGACCCGGCAGCGGAGCCCGGCCTGACCGTGCGGGACGTCGACGCCCGGCTGTCGGAACTCGCCAAGGTGTCCGGACCCGGCTCCCAGGCCGAACGCGCCCGGCTGGTCGGGGAGTTGATGGGCGCGGCCACCGAGGCCGAGCAGCGGTTCCTGCTCGGGCTGCTCACCGGCGAGGTCCGGCAGGGCGCACTGGACGCCGTGGCCGTCGAGGGACTGGCCCAGGCGACCGGGGCACCCTCCGCCGAGGTACGTCGGGCCGTGATGCTCGCGGGTTCCCTCCAGGCGGTCGCCGAGGCCCTGCTCGCGGACGGCCCCGCCTCCCTCGACCGCTTCCGTCTCACCATCGGCCGCCCGGTCCTGCCGATGCTGGCCCACAGCGCCTCCTCGGTCGCCGAGGCCGTGGACAAGCTCGGCGCCTGCGCGGTCGAGGAGAAGCTGGACGGCATCCGCGTCCAGGTGCACCGCGACGGCGACACCGTACGCCTGTACACCCGCACCCTCGACGACATCACCGACCGCCTGCCCGAAGTGACGGCCGCCGCCCTGGAGTTGCGGGGCGAGCGGTTCATCCTGGACGGCGAGGTGATCTCCTTCGACGAGGACGGGCGCCCCCGCTCGTTCCAGGAGACCGCCGGACGTGTCGGCTCCCGCACGGACGTGGCGACGGCCGCCCGCACGGTCCCGGTCTCCCCCGTCTTCTTCGACGCGCTGTCCGTCGACGGCCACGACCTCCTCGACCTGCCGTTCACCGAGCGGCACGCCGAACTGGCACGCCTCGTCCCCGAGCCGATGCGGGTGCGGCGCACGCTGGTGTCCGGGCCGGACGACACGCCCACGGCGGAGGAGTTCCTCGCCGAGACCCTGAAGCGCGGCCACGAGGGCGTCGTCACCAAGGCCCTCGGCGCCCCCTACAGCGCGGGCCGGCGCGGCGCGTCCTGGCTCAAGATCAAGCCGGTGCACACCCTCGACCTGGTGGTCCTGGCCGCCGAATGGGGCCACGGACGCCGCACCGGCAAGCTCTCCAACCTCCACCTCGGCGCCCGCACCCCCGACGGCGACCTCGCCATGCTCGGCAAGACCTTCAAGGGCATGACCGACGCGATGCTCACCTGGCAGACCGAACGGCTCCGGCAGCTCGCCGTCGACGACAACGGCCACGTCGTGACCGTCCGCCCGGAACTCGTGGTCGAGATCGCCTACGACGGCCTGCAGCACTCCACCCGCTACCCGGCCGGCGTCACCCTCCGCTTCGCCCGCGTGATCCGCTACCGCGAGGACAAGCGCGCGGAGGACGCCGACACGGTCGAGACGCTGCTGGCCGCCCATCCGGAGGTACAGCCGTGAAGCGCAGTGCGGGCCTGCTGCTCTTCCACCCCACCGCCGACGGGCTCGACGTGCTGCTCGGCCACATGGGCGGCCCGTTCTTCGCCCGGCGCGACACCGGAGCGTGGACCGTGCCCAAGGGCGAGTACGAGCCCGGCGAGTCCGCCTGGGCGGCCGCCAGACGCGAGTTCCAGGAGGAACTGGGACTGCCCCCGCCCGACGGCGAGGCCATCGCCCTGGGCGAGGTCCGGCAGACAGGCGGCAAGATCGTCACCGCCTGGGCGATCGAGGCGGACCTCGACCCGGCGACGATCGTGCCCGGCACGTTCCGGATGGAGTGGCCCCCGCGGTCGGGACGGCTCGCGGAGTTTCCCGAGGTGGACCGGGTGGCGTGGTTCGGCATCGACCGGGCCCGTGCGGTGATCGTCAAGGCGCAGGCCGCGTTTCTCGACCGCCTGGCGGAGCACTCGCCCTGAGGAGACGCTCCCGCGTTGCGGTCCCCTCCGCCGCGCGGGAAGGTCGAGACACAGCCCGCTCCGAGGGAGGTCAGCCATGCCCATCGCAACGGTGAACCCGGCGAACGGCGAGACGCTCAAGACGTACGAGGCCATGGGCGAGGAGGAGATCGAGCGCCGGCTCCAGCTCGCGGAGGCCACGTTCCGCACCTACCGGACCTCGTCCTTCGACGAGCGCGCCCGGCTGCTGAACCGGGCCGCCGACCTCCTCGAAGAGGACCAGCAGGACATCGCCCGCGTGCTGACCACCGAGATGGGCAAGCCGATCCAGCAGGCCCGGGCCGAGGCGGCGAAGTGCGCCAAGGCGATGCGCTGGTACGCCGACCACGCCGAGGAACTGCTCGCCGACGAGGAACCCGCCGACGCCGACGTCAAGGATTCCGGCGCCTCGCGGGTACGCGTGCGCTACCGGCCGCTCGGCCCGGTGCTGGCGGTCATGCCGTGGAACTTCCCGCTGTGGCAGGTGATCCGCTTCGCCGCGCCCGCGCTGATGGCGGGGAACGTGGGCCTGCTCAAGCACGCCTCGAACGTCCCGCAGACCGCCCTCTACCTGGAGGACCTCTTCCACCGGGCGGGCTTCACCGAGGGCTGCTTCCAGACCCTGCTGATCGGCTCCGCGGCGGTCGACGAGATCCTGCGCGACGAGCGCGTCAAGGCGGCCACCCTCACCGGCAGCGAGCCCGCGGGCCGCGCGGTCGCCTCCACCGCCGCAGAGATGATCAAGAAGACGGTGCTGGAGCTGGGCGGCAGCGACCCGTTCGTCGTGATGCCCTCCGCCGACCTCGACCGGGCCGCGAAGGTCGCGGTCACCGCGCGCGTGCAGAACACCGGGCAGTCCTGCATCGCCGCGAAGCGGTTCATCGTGCACACGGACGTCTACGACGCCTTCGCCGAGCGCTTCGCCGAGGGCATGAGGGCGCTGAAGGTCGGCGACCCCATGTCCGACGACACCGAGGTCGGGCCGCTCTCCAGCGAGCAGGGGCTGCGCGATGTGGAGGAACTGGTCGACGACGCGGTGCGCGGCGGAGCGGAGGTGCTGTGCGGTGGCGAACGGCCGGACGGGCCGGGCTGGTACTACGCGCCGACCATCCTCGCCGGCATCACCCGCGAGATGCGGATCCACCGGGAGGAGGCGTTCGGACCGGTCGCCACGCTGTACCGGGCAGCCGACCTGGACGAGGCCGTGCTGATCGCGAACGACTCGCCGTTCGGGCTGAGTTCGAACGTGTGGACGCGGGACGAGGCCGAGGTCGACCGGTTTGTGCGGGATCTGGAGGCCGGCGGGGTGTTCTTCAACGGCATGACGGCGTCCCATCCGGCGTTCCCGTTCGGCGGGGTGAAGCGGTCCGGGTACGGCCGTGAGCTGTCCGGGCACGGAATCCGCGAGTTCTGCAACATCACCACTGTTTGGCATGGTGCGTGAGTGTTGCGGGGCTACGATCCCGTCTGTGAACCGCGAAGTGACTCTGCCTCTGATCGTCGACGACCGCGGGACCTTGCAGGTGGCTGCGGCGGATGTCAGCAAGCTGTTGCGGACGGTGGGGGGGCGCTGGGTGCGGCTCGTCGAGGCCGGGGAGTCGGGGCTCGACGAGGACACGGTCGCCACGTTGACGATCGAGCTGGCGAAACTGGCCGACCGTATCGATGTGGCCTGTATCGCGCACAGCAGCGGGGGGGCCACCTGAGCTGCGCGCGTGCGGATATGCGGGGCTTGTCGCGCCCACGCGTCGAAGCTGCACACCAAGCACAGCCCCGCCCCCCTGAGCGGGCGGATTCCCCGGAGCGGACCAGAACATCGCTTGGTAGGTCGTCACGATGGAGGAGACGCTGGAGCCGGCGCGTGAGCGCCACGCCGACCACCCCCAACTGCCGTCGGCCCTCCGGCTGATCGAGAACACCGGTGTGCGCACGCGACCCATCGCGCAACCCAAGGTGGGAATCCACGTCCGGCAACCGGGTGGTGCGGGCGACACCGGGGACGGTGATCGTCGTACCTCCCGGGTGCCCGCGCACGTTCGCCGATCCGACGGACGAGCCCGCGAAGATGCTCTTCCGAGCCCGCCGCCGGATCACGAGGCGATCGGGGAACTCCGCGCGCGGTACGACATCGAGCGGCTGACGCCACTCAGGCACCGTCAGCGGATGGGCACACCGGCGAGGGTGCGGGCGATGACCAGGCGCTGGATCTCGCTCGTGCCCTCGAAGATGGTGTAGATGGCCGCGTCGCGGTGCATCCGCTCGACCGGGTACTCCCGGGTGTAGCCGTTGCCGCCGAGGATCTGGACGGCCTGGGCCGTGACCTGCTTGGCCGTCTCGCTGGCGAACAGCTTGGACATCGAGCCCTCGGCCGCCGTGAACGGCTTGCCGTTGACCGCCATCCAGGAGGCGCGCCAGACCAGGAGCCGGGCCGCGTCGATGGACGTGCGCATGTCGGCGAGCTGGAACGCCACGCCCTGGTTGTCGATGATCGGCCGCCCGAACTGCTCCCGGGTCCTGGCGTAGTCGAGGGCGACCTCGTACGCGGCCCGGGCGGTGCCCACCGCCATGGCGCCGACGGCCGGGCGTGAGGCCTCGAACGTGGCCATCGCCGCGTTCTTCACGCGCTCCCCGCCCTGCTTGGCCTTCTCCCGTGCGCGGGCGAGCCGCTCGTCCAGCTTCTCCTTGCCGCCGAGCAGGCAGGAGCCGGGAACGCGCACGTTGTCGAGGATGACCTCGGCGGTGTGCGAGGCGCGGATGCCGTGCTTCTTGAACTTCTGGCCCTGGGACAGGCCCTCGGTGCCCGACGGGATGATGAAGGAGGCGTGGCCCTTGGAGCCGAGGTCGGCGTCGACGACCGCGACCACCACGTGGACGTTGGCGATACCGCCGTTGGTCGCCCAGGTCTTGGTGCCGTTGATGATCCACTCGTCCTTGGCCTCGTCGTAGACGGCGCGCGTGCGCATGGAGGCCACGTCGGAGCCGGCGTCGGGCTCGGAGGAGCAGAAGGCGGCCACCTTGACGTCGCTGGCGTCGCCGTACATCTGCGGGATCCAGGTGCCGATCTGCTCCTCGGTGCCGTTGGCGAGGACGCCGACGGCGGCCAGGCCGGTGCCGACGATGGACAGGGCGATGCCGGCGTCGCCCCAGAACAGCTCCTCCATGGCCATCGGGATGCCGAGGCCGGTGGGGTCGAAGTACTGCTGGGCGTAGAAGTCCAGGGAGTAGATGCCGACCTTGGCGGCCTCCTGAATGACCGGCCAGGGGGTCTCCTCACGCTCGTCCCATTCGGCGGCCGCGGGGCGGATCACATCGGCGGCGAAGCCGTGGAGCCAGTCGCGGACCTCCTTCTGCTCGTCGTTGAGCTCCATGGTGAACTCGGCCATGTCGGTCCCCTCCAGCGGCACACATGCATGTTACTTGCAGTAACACCAGTCTGTTACCGGTGGGTAGTCCGCGTCAACTCCTACCGACCGGTCGGCACCCTCTCGGTGTCCATGGCATGTTTCAGTGTTAGTTTGCGCAAGCGTCATCGAAACAGCACGGGTGGGGAGAGCACATGGACACCACGCAGCGGACCGATCAGCAACGGTCCGCCGACCGCCGGCGGCGTGAGCTGCTCGAGGCCGCCGACCGAGTGGTGCTGCGCGACGGCCCGCAGGCCTCGATGAACGCGATCGCGGCGGAGGCCGGCATCACCAAGCCGATCCTCTACCGGCACTTCGGAGACAAGGGTGGACTCTACGCGGCCCTCGCCAAACGGCACACCGACGCGCTGCTGGACTCGCTGCGCGCGGCGCTGGACGCGCCGGCGGACCGGCGGGAGCGGGTCGAGGCGACGCTGGACACCTACCTCGCGGCGATCGAGGCGCGGCCCCAGGTGTACCGGTTCCTGATGCACCCGGCGGAGGGGAGCCAGCCGGGGGATCAGGGCTTCGATGTCGGCAAGCACAGTGCGCCGTTGCTGCGGCGGATGGGTGAGGAACTGGCCCAGGTCATCGAGGAGCGGCTGGATCTCGGGCCGGGCGGGCAGCGGCTGGCGCGGGTGTGGGGGCATGGGATCGTCGGCATGATGCATGCCGCCGGGGACTGGTGGCTGGGAGAACGGCCGTGTTCTCGGAGCGAGTTGGTACGCAGTCTTGCCGACCTGCTGTGGGGGCGGCTGGCTGCCGCCGGGGACAGGGTCGGCGGCCCCGGGTTCTGAGGGTGGTGTTCCGTCTGCCGGCCGGTGGGGGCGGGTCGCGCACACGCGGCGGAGCCGCATGCCGAACGCAGCCCCGCACCCCCGAGGTCCCTCACCTCACTCGGTGCCAGGAAGCCCGGCTCACCTGGCGCATCAGCCTGCGGTGGCGCCAGCCGGTGAGGTGGTCCGCGTAGATGCGGCCCTGAACGTGGTCGCACTCGTGCTGGAGGCAGCGGGCGAAGAAGCCCGTGCCGTGCACGGTGACCGGGTCGCCGGTCACCGTGAAGCCCTCGACGACCGCGTGGTCGTGGCGTTCCGTGCCCGCCTCCAGGCCCGGGAGGGACAGGCAGCCCTCCGGGCCGCGGATCACCACTCCGTCCGCCTCGACCAGGCGCGGGTTGACCACGTGCCCCACGTGCCGGACGTCCTCGTCGTCGGGGCAGTCGTAGACGAAGACCCGCAGGGACTCGCCGATCTGGTTGGCGGCCAGGCCCACGCCCTGTGCGGCGTACATGGTCGCGAACAAGTCCTCGACGAGCCGGGCCAGTTCGGGGCCGAAGTCGGTGACCTCGGCGCAGGGTGCGTGCAGGAGCGGATCGCCGTGCAGAGTGAGGGGTCTCACGCGGCCGCGGGAGCCGGGGATGGAGCTGTGTCGCATGGCGGCAAGAGTAAGGTCCTGTCGGTCCGCGCCTCCCACACGAGTTCGCCACAGTCCCGCGGTTCGGGAGTGCGAAGGGATCTCGATAGGCTGAGGTCCCACCACGTGGCCGTCAGGCTTCAGAGCGCGGCGCGTACGCAAGGAGGATCGAGAACTGATGGCAGGCAACTCGGACCCGCTCTCGCCGCGGGCCAAGCTGGCCGTGACCGCGGGCAAGGCGGTCGCGGCGGCATCGCGCGCCGCAGGACGCGGCAGCGGTTCGGTGATCGGCGGCCGGGTGGCACTCAAACTCGACCCCGACCTCCTCGCCCGGCTGGCGCAGAACCTGGACGTGATCCTGGTCTCGGCGACGAACGGCAAGACCACGACCACCCGGCTCATCGCCGAGGCCCTGCGCGCGGCGGGGCCGGTCGTCTCCAACGCGCTCGGCGCCAACATGCCGGCCGGCATCACCTCGGCGCTCGCGGGCAACTCGGACGCGCGCTACGGCGTCATCGAGGTCGACGAGAAGTACCTCGCCGGTGTCGCCCGCGACACAGCCCCGAAGTGCATCGCGCTGCTCAACCTCTCCCGTGACCAGCTCGACCGTGCCGCCGAGACCCGCATGCTCGCCGAGAACTGGCGTGAGGGACTCGCCGGTTCCAAGGCCGTGGTCGTGGCCAACTGCGACGACCCGCTGGTGGTCTGGGCGGCGTCCTCCTCCCCCAACGTGATCTGGGTCGCCGCCGGGCAGATGTGGAAGGACGACGCCTGGTCCTGCCCGTCCTGCGGCGGCGTGATGCAGCGCCCGGGCGACGACTGGTTCTGCGGCGAGTGCGGCTTCCGCCGTCCGACGCCGAGCTGGGCGCTCTCCGGCGACCACGTCCTCGACCCGCACGGCTCGGCCTGGCCGATCCACCTCCAGCTGCCCGGCCGCGCCAACAAGGCCAACGCCGCCTCCTCGGCCGCCGTCGCCGCCGTCTTCGGGGTGCCGCCGCAGGTCGCGCTGGAGCGCATGTACCAGGTGCAGGCGGTAGCCGGGCGGTACGACGTCGTCCAGTTCCAGGGCCGCGACCTCCGGCTCCTGCTGGCGAAGAACCCGGCCGGCTGGCTGGAGACGTTCTCCCTGATCGACCCGCCGCCCGCGCCGGTCATCCTCTCCGTGAACGCGCGCTCCGCCGACGGCACCGACACCTCCTGGCTGTGGGACGTCGACTACACGCGTCTGACCGGCCACCCGATCTGCGTCGTCGGCGACCGGCGGCTGGACCTGGCGGTGCGCCTGGAGGTCGCCGACCAGCACTTCCAGGTCTACGAGAACCTCGACCAGGCCGTGCAGGCGTGCCCGCCGGGCCGCATCGAGGTCATCGCCAACTACACGGCGTTCCAGGACCTGCGCCGCCGCGTCGGCAACTGAGCACGAGACGTCAGGGGACTTTTGTGAGCGACAACCAACTGCGGGTCGTCTGGATCTATCCCGACCTGCTCAGCACCTACGGCGACCAGGGCAACGTCCTCGTCGTGGAGCGCCGGGCGCGGCAGCGCGGCCTGGACGTGGCCCGGCTGGACGTGCGCAGCGACCAGCCGATCCCGACCTCCGGTGACATCTACCTGATCGGCGGCGGCGAGGACCGTCCGCAGCGGCTCGCCGCCGAGCGGCTGCGCCGGGACACCGGACTGAGCCGGGCCGTGGAGAACGGCGCCATCGTGTTCTCCGTGTGCGCCGGCTACCAGATCCTCGGCCACGAGTTCATCAACGACCTCGGCCAGCGCGAGCCCGGCCTCGGGCTGCTGGACGTGGTGTCGGTGCGCGGCGACGGCGC
The DNA here is from genome assembly GCF_055578235.1 of Streptomyces sp. NPDC033136. Lineage (NCBI taxonomy): Bacteria > Bacillati > Actinomycetota > Actinomycetes > Kitasatosporales > Streptomycetaceae > Streptomyces > Streptomyces sp. NPDC033136. Next base: position 101,849 of record NZ_JBVIPD010000010.1, on the reverse strand, counting down.
GCGGTGCGTCGGTGACGTCCTGGGCGACATCGACCCGCGCCTCGGCCTGCCCCCGCTGACCGGCTTCGAGAACCACCAGGGTGTCACCCACCTCGGCCCCACCGCCCGCCCGCTCGCCCAGGTGCGCTTCGGCAACGGCAACGGCACGGGCGACGGCACGGAGGGCGCGTACAACGACACCGTCTTCGGCACGTACATGCACGGGCCGGTGCTCGCGCGCAACCCGCTGATCGCGGATCTGCTGCTGAAGCTGGCCCTCGACGTCAACGCGCTGCCGCCGACCGACGACCGCTGGTACGAGGCACTGCGCGACGAGCGCATCGCGGCTGCTCAGCAGCCTGCCTGAACAGCGCGTCCCAGGTGACCCGGGGCGCGCGTCAACCTGCTGGTCAACAGCCCGTATGACGGCACATCCGCACAGGTGAGCGGGGTCGTCCAGCAGGCGGACGCGTGCTTCGGTCCGGCCCCTCGAAGCCGCTAGGGTGGCGGGGATTCGAGCCGGACAACGCGGTCCGGTCCCGGCCCACGTGGAGAAGGTTTTCGGGCTATGCGCATTGGTGTCCTCACGTCCGGCGGCGACTGCCCCGGCCTGAACGCCGTCATCCGGTCCGTCGTGCACCGCGCCGTCGTCGACCACGGCGACGAGGTCATCGGCTTCCGGGACGGCTGGAAGGGCCTCCTGGAGTGCGACTACCTCAAGCTCGACCTCGACGCGGTGGGTGGCATCCTCGCCCGCGGCGGCACGATCCTCGGGTCCTCCCGGGTCCAGCCCTCCCATCTGCGGGACGGCGTGGAGCGGGCCAGGGGCCATGTCGAGGAACTCGGCCTCGACGCGATCATCCCCATCGGCGGCGAGGGCACGCTCAAGGCCGCCCGGCTGATGTCGGACAGCGGTCTGCCCGTCGTGGGTGTGCCGAAGACCATCGACAACGACATCGCGGTCACGGACGTCACCTTCGGCTTCGACACGGCCGTGGGCGTGGCGACCGAGGCCCTGGACCGGCTGAAGACCACCGCCGAGTCCCATCAGCGGGTCCTGGTGGTCGAGGTCATGGGCCGGCACACCGGCTGGATCGCGCTGCACTCGGGCATGGCGGCCGGCGCGCACGCCATCGTCGTACCCGAGCGGCCCTTCGACATAGAGGAGCTGACCAGGCGGGTCGGCGAGCGGTTCGAGGCGGGCAAGCGCTTCGCGATCGTGGTGGCCGCGGAGGGGGCCAAACCCCGGGCCGGGACCATGGAGTTCGACGAGGGCGACAAGGACATCTACGGACACGAACGGTTCGCCGGGATCGCCCGTCAGCTGTCGGTCGAGCTGGAGGGGCGGCTCGGCAAGGAGGCCAGGCCGGTGATCCTCGGGCATGTACAGCGCGGCGGGACCCCGACCGCCTACGACCGGGTGCTGGCCACGCGGTTCGGCTGGCACGCGGTGGAGGCGGTACACCGGGGTGAGTTCGGGCAGATGACCGCGCTGCGGGGCACCGACATCGTGATGGTGCCGCTGGCCGAGGCCGTGAAGACGCTGAAGACGGTGCCGGAGGACCGGTACGACGAGGCGGAATGCGTGCTCTGAGGCCATGCCCGGGTGCCGAGCGCGGGTCGTGTGCGGCTTGTCGCGCCCACGCGGCTGCCCCATCGTGAGCACAGCCCAACGCCCCTGAAGGGCGATGAACCGCCCCCGGTCGTAGCGATGACCGGGGGCGGTTCTACTCTTGTGCGCGGACAGAATGCTGCACACCCCCACGAAACAGGAGCCGGCGGAATGGATCACAGCGGGCACGGCATGACGATGGATCTGCCGCCGTTCACGCTGGGGCGAGGGCTGGAGTGGTCGGCGGACCCGTTCTTCCTCATCGCCTGCCTGGCCGGGCTCGCACTGTACGGGTGGGGTGTCGTACGGCTCGTGCGGCGCGGGGACAAGTGGCCCGTGGGCCGGACCGTCGCCTACGCCCTGGGCGTGCTGAGCATCATGCTCATGATGTGCACGCGGCTGAACGACTACGGCATGGTCATGTTCAGCGTGCACATGGTGCAGCACATGGTCATCAGCATGGTCTCGCCCATCCTGATCCTGCTCGGGGCCCCCATTACCCTGGCCCTGCGAGCGCTGCCCCCCGCGGGGCGGGGGCGCAAGGGGCCGCGTGAGCTGCTGCTGATGTTCCTGCACAGCCGGTACATGCGGATCGTCACGCACCCGGCGTTCACGATCCCGCTGTTCATCGCCAGCCTCTACGGGCTGTACTTCACGCCGATCTTCGACACGCTGATGGGCTCCGGAGCGGGGCACATCGCGATGATGGTGCACTTCCTCGCCGTGGGCCTGGTGTTCTTCTGGCCGATCATGGGCGTGGACCCGGGCCCGCACCGGCCGGGCTATCTGATGCGGATGCTGGAGCTGTTCGCGGGCATGCCGTTCCACGCGTTCTTCGGGATCGCGCTGATGATGGCCACCCAGCCCATGGTCGAGACGTTCGAGAACCCGCCCGCCTCGCTCGGCATCGAGGCGCTCTCCGACCAGAACGCGGCGGGCGGCATCGCCTGGGCGTTCAGCGAGATCCCCTCCGTGCTGGTGCTGGTCGCACTGCTGTTCCAGTGGTACGCCTCGGAGCAGCGGCAGGCCAGGCGCACGGACCGGGCCGCCGAACGGGACGGGGACAAGGAACTCGAGGCGTACAACGCCTATCTGGCCTCGCTGAACGCGCAGGGACGCTGAAGACGGCTCGCGAAAGGCCCATGCGCGCCGGGCATCCGGCAGGCACCATGGAGGGACCGGACCACGAGGAGGGTGTTGCGATGCCCGGTTCCACTAACGGTTCCAACGGCACGAAAACCATGGGAGCGCTCACTGTCGGCGGACTCGTCGCCGTGACGGCCTACACGGTGGCCCTCGGGAGCAATGGCTGGCTGTGGTTCGGCTGGGTCGTCCTGGGCCTGATCACCCTGGGGATGGTGGTCACCACGCGCAGCACCTGAGGGCTCACTCCCGGGTCAGCCGGCCCGCCGAGTGCACGCCCGGCTGGTACTTCGGGAGCCGGACGGTGATCTTCATGCCCGCGCCCGTGGCCGTCTCGATGACGAGGCCGTGGCCGTCGCCGTAGACCTGGCGGAGCCGGTCGTCGACGTTGGAGAGGCCGATGCCGCCCGAGGGGCTGACCTCGCGGGCGAGGATGCGGCGCAGCAGGTCGGGGTCCATGCCGGCGCCGTCGTCCTCGATGACGACGAGCGCCTCGGCGCCCGCGTCCTGGGCGGTGATCTGGATGTGGCACTTGCCCGAGGACACCGCCTTGCCCTCCAGGCCGTGCTTGACGGCGTTCTCGACGAGGGGCTGGAGGCACAGGAAGGGCAGGGTGACGGGCAGCACCTCCGGCGCTATCTGGAGGGTCACGGAGAGGCGGTCGCCGAAGCGTGCCCGCACCAGCGCGAGGTAGTGGTCGATGGCGTGCAGCTCGTCGGCGAGAGTGGTGAAGTCGCCGTGCCGGCGGAACGAGTAGCGGGTGAAGTCGGCGAACTCGAGGAGCAGCTCGCGGGCCCGCTCGGGGTCGGTGCGGACGAACGAGGCGATCACCGCGAGCGAGTTGAAGATGAAGTGCGGGGAGATCTGGGCCCGCAGCGCCTTGATCTCGGCCTCGATCAGGCGGGTGCGGGACTGGTCGAGGTCCGCCAGTTCCAGCTGGACCGAGACCCAGCGGGCGACCTCGCCGGCGGCCCGGACGAGGACGGCGGACTCGCGGGGGGCGCAGGCGACGAGGGCGCCGTGCACGCGGTCGTCGACGGTGAGCGGGGCGACGACCGCCCAGCGCACCGAGCAGTCGAGGCTGCCGCAGGTCAGCTGGAAGGCCTCGCCGCGGCCGGTCTCCAGGGGGCCCGCGAGGCGTTCCATGATCTCGGTGCGGTGGTGTGCGCCGTCGCCGTCCCAGACCAGGACCTGTTCGCGGTCGGTGAGGCAGAGGGCGTCCGTGCCGAGCAGGGAGCGCAGTTTGCGGGCGGACTTGCGGGCGGTCTCCTCGGTCAGCCCGGCCCGGAGCGGAGGTGCGGCGAGGGACGCGGTGTGCAGGGTCTCGAAGGTGGCGTGCTCGACGGGCGTACCCAGGCCGCCGAGGCTCTGGGGACGAGCCGTGCGCCGGCCGAGCCAGACACCCAGCGCCAGCACCGGGAGCACGGCGACGCACAGGCCGGCCAGGAACCCGCTCATGCCGTCACCTCCGTGCGCAGTTCCTCGGGCAGGTGGAACCGGGCCAGGACGGCGGCCGTGCCCGGCGGTACCCGGCCAGGGGTGGCCAGGGAGACCAGGATCATGGTGAGGAAGCCCAGCGGCACCGACCACAGGGCGGGCCACGCGAGCAGGGCGTGCAGGGTGCCCCGTCCCGGGTAGCCCGCCATGGTCGCGGCGACGGCGAGCAGGGCCGAGCCGCCGCCGACCAGCATCCCGGCGGCCGCGCCGGGCGGGGTCAGCCGCCGCCACCAGATGCCGAGGACGAGCAGCGGGCAGAACGAGGACGCCGACACGGCGAAGGCGAGCCCGACGGCGTCGGCCACCGGGAGCCCGCCGACCATGACGCTCGCCGCGAGGGGCACGGCCATCGCGAGGACGGTCCCGAGCCGGAAGTGCCGGACGCCGCGCGCGGGCAGGACGTCCTGGGTGAGCACGCCCGCGACGGCCATGGTGAGTCCCGAGGCCGTGGACAGGAACGCGGCGAAGGCGCCGCCCGCCACCAGCGCGCCCAGCAGATCGCCGCCCACTCCCCCGATGATGCGGTCGGGCAGCAGGAGGACGGCGGCGTCCGGATCGCCGGTGAGGGTGAGCTCGGGGGCGTAGAGGCGGCCGAGGGCGCCGTAGACGGGGGGCAGGAGGTAGAAGGCGCCGATCAGGCAGAGGACCGCGACGGTGGTGCGGCGGGCGGCGACACCGTGCGGGCTGGTGTAGAAGCGGACCACGACGTGCGGCAGGCCCATGGTGCCGAGGAACGTGGCCAGGATCAGCCCGTACGTGGCGTACAACGGGCGTTCCTCGCGGCTCTCGGCCTGGGAGGGCGACAGGTCGCCGCCGCCGCTGCGCTCGGCCTTGGGGACGGGGGCGCCCCGGGCGAAGGTGAGGCGGGTGCCGCGCTCGATGTGGTGGGTGCCGGCCGGGAGTTCCAGGCGGGCACCGGTGTGCGTGCGGCCGTCGACGGTACCGGTGACCGTGACGGTCAGGGGGCGCTCCAGCCTCAGGTCGATGCTGTCGTCGACGTGGACGGCGCGCTGCTCGCGGAAGGTGGCCGGTTCGTCGAAGGCGTGGCGGGGGGCGCCGTCGCTCTGCCAGGCGAGGACCAGGAAGAGAGCGGGGACGAGCAGCGCGGTGAGCTTGAGCCAGTACTGGAACGCCTGGACGAAGGTGATGCTGCGCATGCCGCCGGCGGCGACGATGGCGGTCACGACGACGGCGACGATCACGCCGCCGAGCCAGTCGGGAGCCCCGGTCAGCACTGTCAGCGTCAGTCCGGCGCCCTGGAGCTGCGGCAGCAGGTAGAGCCAGCCGACGCCGACGACGAAGGCTCCGGCCAGCCGCCGTACGGCCGGGGAGGCGAGGCGGGCCTCGGCGAAGTCGGGGAGCGTGTAGGCGCCGGAGCGGCGCAGCGGGGCCGCGACGAAGAGGAGCAGGACCAGGTAGCCGGCGGTGTAGCCGACCGGGTACCAGAGCATGTCGGGGCCCTGGACCAGGACGAGGCCCGCTATGCCCAGGAAGGAGGCGGCGGAGAGGTACTCTCCGCTGATGGCGGCGGCGTTGAGGCGTGGTCCGACGGTGCGGGAGGCGACGTAGAAGTCGGAGGTCGTGCGGGAGATGCGCAGGCCGAAGGCGCCGACCAGGACCGTCGCGACGACGACCAGGGCGACGGCGGGGACGGCGTAGCCGGAGTTCATGGGCGTGGGATTCAGCGGTCTTCGACGAGGCGTACGAAGTCGCGCTCGTTGCGTTCGGCGCGGCGGACGTACCAGCGGGCGAGCAGGACGAGCGGGACGTAGAGGCCGAAGCCGAGGACGGCCCACTCCAGGCGGCGGGCGTCGGGCAGCGCGGCGAAGAGCAGCGGCAGCGGGCCGACGAGCAGGCCGAGGACGGCGAACACGGTGAGGGCGGCGCGCAGCTGGGTGCGCATCAGGGAGCGGACGTAGGTGTGGCCGAGGGTGGTCTGCTCGTCGATCTCGGTGCGCGGGCGGTAGTAGCCGGAGGCGTGGGGGTACCGGCCGCGCGAGCGAAGCCGGGCGTGGGGGAGGCTCTGGCGGGGCGGGCCGGTGACGACGACGCGGCGCTCGGTGTGGTCCTGGGGCACGGTCACGGCCTCCTCATGAGCAGGTCGCGCAGTTCGCGCGTGTGGCGCCGGCTGACCTGGAGCTCCTCGGAGCCGACGCTGACGCTGACGGTGCCGGCGTCGAGGCGGAGTTCTCCGATGTGGCGCAGGGCGACGAGGTGACGGCGGTGGATGCGCACGAAGCCCCGGGCGCGCCAGCGCTCCTCCAGGGTGGACAGCGGGATGCGGACCAGATGGCTGCCCTTGTCGGTGTGCAGCCGGGCGTAGTCGCCCTGGGCCTCCACGTGCGTGATGTCGTCGACGGCGACGAAGCGGGTCACTCCGCCGAGCTCGACCGGTATGTGGTCCGGGTCGGGCTCGTGCACGGGTATGTGCGGGGCGGCGCCGCGCAGCTCGACGGCCCGGCGGACGGCCTCGGCGAGCCGTTCCTTGCGGACCGGCTTGAGGACGTAGTCGACGGCCTTGAGGTCGAAGGCCTGCACGGCGAAGTCCTCGTGCGCGGTGACGAACACGACGAGCGGGGGCCGGGCGAACCCGGTGAGCAGCCGGGCCAGGTCCAGGCCGTCGAGGCCGGACATCTGGATGTCGAGGAAGACGACGTCGATGGCCTCGGGCCCGCCCGGGCCCGACTCCAGGGCCCGGTTGATGCGGCGCAGCGCCTCGGTCGCGTCGCCGGCGCCCTCCGCGCTGCCGACGCGGGGGTCGGCCTGCAGCAGGTAGAGCAGCTCCTCGAGCGAGGGGCGTTCGTCGTCGACAGCCAGGGCACGCAGCATGAAGGTGGAGTGTAGGGGCGATCCGTGCGTCTGGTACATGTGCCGGGTGTGGACGTCGTCACTGGACGCGGTGCCCGCGCCGGGCCGGGAGCGGTCAGGGGTGTCGGTGGATACAGTGCCCGCATGAACAGCAGGTCCACGCCGTTCGACGAGCTCGACCGGAAGATCATCGCTGCGTTGATGGCGAACGCCAGGACGTCGTTCGCCGAGATCGGCACGGCGATCGGGCTGTCGGCCACGGCGGTCAAGCGCCGGGTCGACCGGCTGCGTGAGACAGGTGTGATCACCGGTTTCTCGGCCACGGTGAAGCCGTCGGCGCTGGGCTGGCGCACGGAAGCCTACGTCGAGGTGTACTGCGAGGGCGCCGCCCCGCCGCGGCGGCTGGCCGAGGTCGTGCGGGACTACCCGGAGATCGCCGCGGCGATGACCGTGACCGGCGGCGCGGACGCGCTGCTGCACGTGCGGGCGCGGGACGTGGAGCACTTCGAGGAGGTGCTGGAGCGGATCCGGCAGGAGCCGTTCATCCGGAAGACGATCAGCGTGATGGTGCTGTCCCACCTGCTCCCGGAGAGCCCGGAGGCGGGTGCCAGCCAGCCGGCGCCGGAGGCGGTCCCGGGCCGCGCAGCAGACGTGCGCCGACCGGCCTGAAGGCGCAGCGTTCCTGCGCGAACGCGCAACCTTTGTTCCTTGTCGGCCACCCCGCCGGTTCCTACCGTTGTGTCAACCACCTGTCACACACCGTGAGGAAGCGGAGGGACCCCTCTGTGCCCGACTCCCGTGTGCCGCGCCGGCGGCGCTACCTAGTCTGCGAACCCAGACACTTCGCCGTGCAGTACGCGATCAACCCGTGGATGCACCCCGACGAACCCGTCGACGTCATCCGCGCCCTGGACCAGTGGCAGGCGCTGGTCGACACCTACCGTGCCCACGGCCATACCGTGGACGGTGTGAAACCCGTTCCCGGCCTGCCCGACATGGTCTTCGCCGCGAACGCGGCCGTCGTCGTCGACGGCCGCGTCTTCGGCTCCCTCTTCCACGCGCCCGAGCGCCGTGCCGAATCCGTGCCGTACGAGGCGTGGTTCAAGACGGAGGGCTACGAGGTGTACCACCCCGAGTCGGTGTGCGAGGGCGAGGGCGACCTGGTGCCGGCCGGCCGCTGGATCCTGGCCGGGACGGGCTTCCGTACGACCCGGGAGGCTCACAGCGAGGTGCAGGAGTACTTCGGCGTGCCGGTGGTCGGTCTGACACTGGTGGATCCGCACTTCTACCACCTGGACACGGCGCTGTTCGTCCTCGACGAGGAGAACATCGCCTACTACCCCGAGGCGTTCTCGCCGGGCAGCCGCGAGGTGCTGGCCCGGATGTACCCGGACGCGGTGCTCGCCACCCGCGAGGACGCGATGGCGTTCGGGCTCAACTCCGTCTCCGACGGGCGCCACGTGTTCATCTCACCCGGGGCGACGAGCCTGGCCGGTCAGCTGGCCGAGCGCGGCTACGTCCCCGTCCCCGTCGACCTGTCCGAGTTCCACAAGGCCGGTGGCGGCATCAAGTGCTGCACCCAGGAGATCCGGGAGAACCGCTCATGACCGCACCTGTCCGCACCCAGGACTCGCCGGGGACCCGCGGCTCGGAGGAACTCATCCGCGCGGAGGAGCCGGTCCTCGTGCACAACTACCATCCGCTGCCCGTGGTCGTCGCCCGTGCCGAGGGCACCTGGTTGGAGGACGTGGAGGGGCGGCGCTACCTCGACATGCTGGCCGGCTACTCGGCCCTGAACTTCGGCCATCGCCATCCGGCGCTGATCGAGGCCGCCCACCGCCAGCTCGACCGCCTGACCCTGACCTCGCGTGCCTTCCACAACGACCGGCTCGCCGGGTTCGCCGAGCGGCTGGCCGCGCTGACCGGCATGGACATGGTGCTGCCCATGAACACCGGCGCGGAGGCGGTGGAGAGCGGCGTGAAGGTGGCCCGCAAGTGGGCCTACGACGTCAAGGGCGTCCCGGCGGACCGGGCGACGATCGTGGTCGCGGCGGACAACTTCCACGGCCGTACGACGACGATCGTCAGCTTCTCCACGGACGAGACCGCCCGGGCGGGGTTCGGGCCCTTCACCCCGGGCTTCCGGATCGTGCCGTACAACGACCTGGCCGCGCTGGAGGCCGCCGTCGACGAGACGACGGCGGCGGTGCTGATCGAGCCGATCCAGGGCGAGGCGGGGGTGATCATCCCGGACGACGGCTATCTGACCGGTGTGCGCGAGCTGACCCGGCGCACGGGCTGCCTGTTCATCGCGGACGAGATCCAGTCCGGGCTCGGCCGGACGGGCAGCACGCTGGCGGTCGAGCACGAGTCGGTGGTGCCGGACGTACTGCTGCTGGGCAAGGCGCTGGGCGGCGGCATCGTGCCGGTGTCGGCGGTGGTCGGGCGCAGGGAGGTCCTCGGGGTGCTGCACCCGGGCGAGCACGGGTCCACCTTCGGCGGCAACCCGCTGGCGGCGGCGGTCGGCACGGCGGTGGTCGAACTGCTGGAGACGGGCGAGTTCCAGCGCCGGGCCGCCGAGCTGGGCGTGGTCCTGCGCGACGGTCTGACCGGGCTGGTCGGCAAGGGCGTGGTCGGCTTCCGGTCGCGCGGTCTGTGGGCGGGCGTCGACGTCGACCCCGCGCTCGGCACCGGCCGCGAGATCAGCGAGCGCCTCATGCGGGAGGGGGTCCTGGCGAAGGACACCCACGGCTCGACGATCCGCCTGGCACCGCCGCTGACCATCACGGGCGAGGAGCTGCGGGGGGCGCTGGGGGCGCTGGAGAAAGCGCTGGGGTGACACATCGGGGCGGGGCGTGTCCCGATGAACCCGGGCCCATCGGGACACGCCCCGGCCCGTCAAGGTCTCGCCCTCCGGGCGGTCCGCGCTGGCGTTCGTCAACCTCGGTGGGCCTGCTGCCCACGCCCCGCGCCGGCGGCACGGGTCACACATCGGCGGCTCCGGCCCTCCGCCGCCGCCCCGCCCGGCCCCGCCCGGGCCGCCCCCTCCCGCGGGAAGGTGAAGATTGAGGCAAGAGGTGGTAGACCACTCTCAGCGACAGAGAGGTCGGCCGTGGGCGCACACGAGGAGTACGGCGTTGCCCGGCAGCGGTTCGACGTGGCCGACGCCGCGCCCCTTCTGCTCGATCCGCAGGGCGTGGTGACGGGCTGGACCAGGGATGCCGGGCGGTTGCTGGCGTACCCGGCTTCCGAGGCGGTCGGCAGGAAGCTGGCGGATCTGCTGGTCAGCGAGGACGCGCAGCGCGTACCAGAGCTGGTCGAGCGGTGCCGCAGGGAGGACGGCTGGACGGGGCTGCTGACGGCCCGGCGCAAGGACGGGCAGCCGGTCAGGGTCGTGGCCCGGATCGCCTCGGCCGAGGAGGCGCACGGCGGCTCGCGCTGGCTGGTGCTGCTGTCGGAGCTGGCCGACGCCCCCGGCTGGAGCATGAACCGCACGGTGCTGCAGCGGATGGTGGCCGACGCCCCGGTCGGTATCGCGATCGTGGACACGGACCTGCGCTTCGTGTGGTCCAACGCCGCCCTGGAGCAGTTCGGCGGCGGACCGGCAGCGCGCCGCCTGGGCCTGCGCTTCGCGGACGTCCAGCCCGGCCTGGACGCCCAGGCGGTCGAGGCGCAGATGCGGAACGTGCTGGAGACCGGCGAGCCGGTCGTCGGGTACGAGCACGTGGGCCACGTGCGGTCGGCGCCGCTGCGCGAGACGGCGCACATGCTGTCGTTCACCCGGCTCGAGGACGACCGGGGCAACCCGATGGGCGTGTACTACACGGTCGTCGACGTGACCGAGCGGCACCGCGCCCGGCAGCGGCTGGCGCTGCTGGACCGGGCCGGTGAGAGCATCGGCCGCAGCCTGGACCTCATGCGCACCGCGCAGGAGCTGGCCGAGGTGGCCGTGCCGGAACTGGCCGACCTCGCCACCGTGGACCTGCTGGAGCCGGTGCTGCGGGGCGCCGAACCGGCCCCCGGCCCGCTCGCGGACACGGAGGAGGCGGTGGCGCTGCGCCGCGCCGGACACCGGTACGCGGAGGACGGCCTCGCGGAGTCCGTCATCGCCATCGGCGAGGTGGTGGCCTTCCGGGCCGGAACGCCCCCGGTCCGCTGCCTCACCACGGGACGGTCCTGGCGTGAGGAGCGGCTCGACCCGCTGGCCCGGGACTGGACCACGGACGCCCCGAGCGGCCGGCAGGCCAGGTTCCGGGAGCTGGGCCTGCACAGCGTGATGACCGTGCCGATCCGGTCACGCGGCACCACGCTCGGCGTGACGACCTTCTTCCGGAGCCGCCACCGGGAGCCGTTCGACGAGGGGGACCTGCGCCTGGCCGAGGACCTCGTCGCCCGCGCGGCCGTCTGCGTGGACAACGCCCGCCGCTACACCCGCGAGCGCGACGCCGCGCTCGTCCTGCAGCGCAGTCTGCTCCCCCACCGGCTGCCCGAGCAGGACGCCGTCGAGGTGGCCGCCTGCTACCGGCCGGCCGACGAACTGACCGGCCTCGGCGGCGACTGGTACGACCTCATTCCGTTGTCCGGGGCGCGCGTCGCGCTGGTCGTGGGCGAGGTGCCCGGGCACGGCATCGACGCCGCCGCGGCCATGGGGCAGCTGCGGACCGCCGTACGGACCCTGGCGGCTCTGGATCTGCCACCCGAGGAGGTGCTGGCGCACCTCGACGACCTGGTGGCGCGTTCGGCCCGGGAGGAGGGCGCCGAACCGGGCACGTCGGGATCGGCGGGCACGCAGTGCGTGGGCTCCGGGTGTCTGTACCTCGTGTACGACCCGGTCGACGGCGGCTGTGCCATGGCCGCCGCGGGGCACCCCGCACCGGCCGTGGTCCTGCCCGGCGGCTCGGTCACGTTCGCCGATCTGCCGCAGGGGCCGCCGCTCGGCGTGGGCGGCCCGCCCTTCGAGGCGGTCGAGCTGTCCCTCCCGGAGGGCAGCACCCTCGCCCTGCACACCGACGGGCTGCTGGCCCGGGCCGAGACCTGGGCCGTCGACGCCGGCCGGGAGCGGCTGCGGCGGGCACTGGAGCGGACGGGCCCGCTCGAGTCGCACTGCCGGGACGTGGTCGACGCGCTGGTCCCGGCGCGCCCGTACGACGACGTGGCCCTGCTGATGGCCCGGACGAAACGTCTCGGCACCGAGCAGGTCGCGGCCTGGGAGCTGCCCTCGGACCCGGCCGTCGTCGCCGACGCCCGTCGCACCGCCACCCGGCAGCTGGCGCACTGGGGCCTTGAGGAGCTGGCCTTCACCACGGAGCTGGTGGTGAGCGAGCTGGTCACCAACGCCATCCGGTACGCCGCCGGGCCGATCCGGCTCCGGCTGATCCGGGAGCGCGCCCTGGTCTGCGAGGTCTTCGACGGCGGCGCCACCGCGCCCCATCTGCGCCATCCCCGTACGACGGACGAGGGCGGGCGAGGGCTGCTGCTGGTCTCGCAGCTCACCCAGCGGTGGGGCACGCGGTTCGTCCCCGACGGGAAGGTCATCTGGGCCGAGCAGTCCCTGACGGAGGTCCCGGAATGATGCCGGGGCAAGGCTTTCCATGCCATGGGAAACTGGGGTGGTCCCGGCAGCGGTGAGGCGGCGGCCATGACGGATACGGCGATCGACTACGCGGCGGTGTTCCAGTCCCTGCCCGGCATGGTGGCGCTGCTGACGCCCGAGCTGGTGTACGCGGACGTCAACGAGGAGTTCGCCCGCCTCTCCGGCCGCTCGCGCGAGCAGCTGGTCGGCCACTACCTGTTCGACGTCTTCCCCGAGAACCCCAACGACCCGGCCGCTACGGGCATGCGCAACCTGGAGGCCTCGCTCCACCGCGTCCTGGCCACCCGGGAGCGCGACACCATGGCCCTGCAGCGCTACGACGTGGAGGATCCCGAGCGGCCCGGGGAGTGGGAGGAGCGCTACTGGAGCCCGGTGAACGCGCCGCTGCTCGGCGCCGACGGGAAGGTGGAGCTGATCGTGCACCGCGTCGAGGAGGTCACGGAGCTGATCCGGGCGCGGGGGCGCGACGAAGGGAACCGGGGCCGGAGCAGCCGCGCGCGGATGCTGGAGGCGGAGCTGTACACCCGCGCCCGTGAACTGCAGGAGCTGAACGAGCGGCTGCGCCAGGCGCACTCCCGGGAGCGGGAGGTGGCCCTGGCCCTGCAGGAGGCGATGCTGCCCGCCCGCCGTCAGGTCAGCCACCACCATCGGGCCGCCGTCCGCTACCGGCCCGCCGTGGGCTCGCTCAACGTGTGCGGGGACTGGTACGACCTGGTCGACCTGGTGGGCGGCCACCGGATCGGCGTGGCCGTGGGCGATGTGGTCGGGCACGGGCTGGGGGCCGCCGGGGTGATGGGCCAGTTGCGCAGCGCGCTGAGCGCCGCGTCCCGGGTGGCGACGGGGCCAGCGCAGGCCCTGGACGTACTGGGGCGGTACGCGCACGTGGTCGACGGGGCCGAGTCGGCGACCGCGGTGACGACCTTCATCGACTTCGACCGGCACGTCATCACGTACAGCAGCGCCGGCCATCCGCCGCCCGTGCTGCTCCACCCCGACGGCCGCGCGGAGTTCCTCGACCAGGCCACGGACACGCCGCTCGACGCCCGTCCCGACCCGATGCCGAGACCCCAGGCCGCGACCGCCTTCTCGCCGGGCGCCACGCTGGTGCTCTACACCGACGGCCTGATCGAACGGCGCCGTGAGGACATCGACACGGGCCTGGACCGGCTCGCCGACGCGCTACGCCGGCACCGGGACCAGGACCCCGAGGTGCTGGCCGACACCGTCCTGCTGGAGCTGCTGCCGCCGGGCGGCGCGACGGACGACACCGCGCTCATCGTCGTGCGGCTGTGACCTACAGGCGCGTCTTGCCGTGGTCGAGCAGCCGGACGCGGTCCACGTTCTGCCGGTCCTCGGCGTCCGCGCTGGGCTCTCCCCCGAACCATGCGTCGAGGATCTCCTTGAGCAGCGGCTCCGAGGTCAGCCGCAGGCTGAGGGCTAGCACGTTGGCGTCGTTCCAGCGGCGGGCCCCGTCGGCCGTGTAGGCGTCCGTGCACAGGGCGGCCCGGACGCCGGGGACCTTGTTCGCGGCGATCGAGGCACCCGTGCCCGTCCAGCAGCACACCACGGCCTGGTCGGCCGCCCCGTCGGCGACCTCGCGGGCCGCCGCCTCGGAGCACACCGCCCACTGCGGGTCGTCCCCGGGGCTCAGCGCGCCGTGCGGGCGCACCTCGTGCCCCCGGTCGCGCAGCGCGGTCACGAGGGAGCGGGCGACGGGCTCGTCCATGTCCGAGGAAACAGAGATGCGCATGCTGCGCAGACTACTCGGCGCGACAGTCGCGGCCACCCGCCCGCACTGGCAGCCCGGCACGAGCCGCACGCCCGCCTCAGGGCCCGGCCCGCAAGAGCCGCCGGCCCGCCACGCACCCCCGCTGTCGCGCCACGCCACCCGTTCGGCTTGCCCGCCATCCGCGCGGCGCGGCACGCTGGTCCCGTGGCCCTCCCCAGCCGCTCGGGCACCACCGGACACACTCTGCCTGACTGACCGTCAGTCAATCAGCGAAGGAACTGTGCGATCCCGCCGCACGAGGTGCCCGGTGGCCACGCCTGCACCTACACTGGCACCCCACGACACGCCGGTTGACCTGCTGGAACGCGGCGGTTGAGTCCACCGCCAGAGTCGAGGAGCGCCCGCTTTGTTCTACTACCTGCTGAAATACGTGCTGCTGGGTCCGCTGCTGAGACTGGTCTTCCGGCCTCGGATCGAGGGTCTGGAGCACGTTCCCGCGGAGGGTGCGGCCATCGTCGCCGGCAATCACCTGTCGTTCTCGGACCACTTCCTGATGCCCGCGATCCTCAAGCGGCGCATCACCTTCCTCGCGAAGGCCGAGTACTTCACGGGCCCGGGCATCAAGGGCCGCCTGACGGCCTTCTTCTTCCGCAGCGCGGGCCAGATCCCCGTCGACCGCTCCGGCAAGGACGCGGGCCAGGCCGCGATCCGCGAGGGCCTCGGCGTGCTGAGCAAGAGCGAGCTGCTCGGCATCTACCCCGAGGGCACCCGCTCGCACGACGGCCGGCTCTACAAGGGCAAGGTCGGGGTGGCTGTGATGGCCCTCAAGGCCGGCGTCCCGGTCATCCCCTGCGCGATGATCGGCACCTTCGAGGCCCAGCCGCCCGGCAAGGTCATCCCCAACATCCACCCCGTCGTGATCCGCTTCGGCGAGCCCCTCGACTTCTCCCGCTACGAGGGCATGGAGAACGAGAAGGCCGTCCTGCGCGCCATCACCGACGAGATCATGTACTCGATCCTCTCCCTGTCCGAGCAGGAGTACGTCGACCGGTACGCGGCCGTCGTGAAGGAAGAGGAGGCCGCCGCGGCGAAGGAGCGGAAGTTCCGGCGGCTGCCGCTCCGTTGATCAGATATGCCGTCGGCAGAAGCCGTTCCCCGGCCGGCTCCGGGCGCTCTACGATCGCGGCATGAGACGTGCTGTGGTGATCGGGGCCGGCGGGCAGATCGGCCGGCCGGCGGTGGAGGCGCTGGCCCGGGACGGCTGGGAGGTGACGGCCACCTCACGCGGCGCCGGCCGGGACGGGAGCCCGCCGGGCGGGGTACGGACGGCGCGGTGGGCAAAGCGGGAGCTGGGCTACCGGCCGGTCGTGAGCTACGCCGACAGCCTGCCAGAGACGATCGGCCGGCTCACCCGCCGGCTGTACGGACGGGGCTGGCGCGAGGCGTTCCCCCGCTCGCGCGGATCTACCCGGACCTGTTCGGCTACGCGGCGAAGGACGCCTGGTTCACCGCCCAGGGGTCGTGAAGGAGGGGCGGCCGTCCGGCTTGCCGGTCAGCGGGTAGCTGTCCACCCGGGTGCTGACACAGGGGCTGGCCAGGTTCGGTGACGCTGTGCGAAGCCGCGCCCTTCTCGGTGATCAGGTGGGAGCCCTTGAACCGCTGGTGCAGTTCGACGGCGCCTCCGTACGGCGTGGCCGCGTCACCCTCGGACTGGACGATGAGCACCCCGGGCAGGCCCCTGCCGGTCTTGACGTCCACCGGCGTGCGCTGCTCCACGGACGGTTACGTCAGGGAGGCCAGGGCCTCGTCGAGCAGCCGCCGCAGCCGGAGGGCGTCCGGCGCCACGGCGGTCACCAGCGCGGCCGGTCCGGCGAGCGGCACGACCGAGGCCCCCTCCCCCGGCGTCCGGGCCGTCACCGGGTCGTCCGCGAACTCTGGCCTCACGACGACCAGCTGACCGACGGCCCGGTGTCCCGCGAGCACGGCCGGCCCGTCCCAGCCGCCCGGCGCGCCCGGCCCGCAGGCCAGTTCCTGGTCGAGCACCACCCGGCCGGCGAGCCGCACGGTCAGACGGCTCGTCAGCCGCCCGGGCTCCTCACCGACGCGCCCGAGCACCTGCTCCTCGCGCAGCACGAGCCGCGCCGTGGCGGCGAGGTCGACGCGGGTGGTGACATACAGGTCGCTGCCTCCGGCCGAAATCAACTGCTCGGGCAGCCAGTGCAGTTCGGCGTGGCCGGCGACGCCGAGCCGGACGTCGTAGCGCGCCTCGCCCTTGGCCTGCCCCGGCAGTGCGATGGTCGCGGCGGCGGATCCAACGGACAGTCGCGCTCCCTCCTCCACCCGGCCCTCCACGGTGAAGTGGTCACCGCCGAGCGGCCCGCTCATCGCGCCGACCAGCATGACCCGCGCCTCGGAACCGGTGGCCCGGGTACGCCGCAGGGCCAGGGGCCCGTCGCTCTCCAGCACGGGCAGCGAGGTCCCGCCCCGGCCGTCGGCACGGGCGACGATCCGCGCGACGGACCGCACCCCGGCGCCGGCGCTCCCGCTCACGCCGTCCACGCGGTGAGCTGCGCACGCACCCACGCGG
The DNA here is from genome assembly GCF_055578235.1 of Streptomyces sp. NPDC033136. Taxonomy (NCBI): domain Bacteria; kingdom Bacillati; phylum Actinomycetota; class Actinomycetes; order Kitasatosporales; family Streptomycetaceae; genus Streptomyces; species Streptomyces sp. NPDC033136. The sequence continues at coordinate 84,901 of NZ_JBVIPD010000010.1, read as the reverse complement.
CCACGTCGGCCACTCCGGCCTCGCCGCGCAGCGACTGGAAGACGACCGGCAGTTCGGCCCGCTGCGCCTTGGCGTCGGCGGCCATCCGCGCGAGGTCGGAGCCGACGTACGGCGCGAGGTCGGTCTTGTTGACGACGAGCAGGTCAGCGGTGGTCACGCCCGGCCCGCCCTTGCGCGGGATGTCGTCGCCCCCGGCCACGTCGATCACGAAGATCTGCGCGTCCACGAGCCCCTTGGAGAAGGTCGCGGTGAGGTTGTCCCCACCGGACTCCACCAGCACCAGGTCCAGCGGTCCGATCGCGTCCTCCAGATCCTCCACGGCTTCCAGGTTCGCGGAGATGTCGTCCCGGATCGCGGTGTGCGGACAGGCCCCGGTCTCCACGGCGGTGATCCGCTCGGGCGGCAGCACGGCCTCCCGCAACAGGAACTCGGCGTCCTCCCGGGTGTAGATGTCGTTGGTCACGACAGCGAGGGACAGCTCGTCCCGCAGGGCCCGGCACAGCGCGGCGACGGTGGCGGTCTTGCCCGAGCCGACCGGTCCGCCGAGCCCGATGCGCAGGGCACGGCGGCTGCCGTCGGGGCGGACGGAGTCGGCACTGACGGCGCCGGGGCCGTCGTGCGTGTGGCTGTGGTCGAGGTGCATGAGGGGAACTCCCAACTTCTTGTCGGACGGCTACGAGTGGCTACGAGTGGCTGCTGAGTGGTGCGGTCGACGGCCTGTGTCGACGGCCTATGAGGCGAACAGCCGCACGGCCCATCCCGCATGCGTCTCGGCTCCGACCTCCAGCAGCGGCGCCGACCCCGCCGGCAGCGCGTCGACGCCCTCGTCGACGACGCTGCGCGCCGCCTCCACCGCCCGGTCCGCCACCCGGTCCATCTCCGGCGCCAGCCGCGCCAGCACCCCCGTCGCGTCGAAGGGGTCCAGACTGAGCAGCCGCACCGTCGCCGAGGCGGGCCCGCTCACGCTCTCGTACGCGGCGCAGTAGGCCGCGTCGACCGGCCCCAGCCCCGCCGCCCGAGCCGCCAGCCCCAGCACCACCGGCTGGTGAGCCCCCTTGGGGAACTCCCGTGCCAGTGCGTCCAGTTCGGCCGACGGCCAGGTAGCCCGGGCGGCCCGCAGCAGTTGCCGCCCCAGCTTCCGCGCGGCGGCCCGCAACGCCGGCGACGGCGTGCGGGCATCCGCCGCACGGTCCAGCGCGACCGGGTCGATCCCGAGCGCCGCGGCCGCCGCTAGGCCCGCCGCTGTCAGTCCCGCCGTGTGCAACCGCCCCCGGCAGAACTCTCCCAGGCTCACCGCCCCGCTGATCCGCCCGGCCTTGACCGCGGCCTCGGCCCCACCGGAGTGCGCATGCCCACCGGCGGGAAACCGCCCGTCGGCCAGTACGAGAAGCGCCGCTCGCGACATCAGAACATCCTCAGAACAGGAAGTAGCGCTGGGCCATGGGCAGTTCGGCCGCCGGTGCCGCCTCGACGAGCTCCCCGTCGATGTGGACGGCGAAGCTGTCGGGATCGACCCGTACCTCGGGCCGCGCGTCGTTCTCCCGCATGTCGGCCTTGGTGACTCCCCGCGTCGACTCGATCGCCACGAACCGCTTCCCGAGCGCCAGCCGTTCCGGCAGACCGTCCTCGACGGCGAGCGGCGCGACGAAGTTGACGGAGTTGGAGGCGGGCGCCTGCCCGATCGCCCCGTACATCGGCCGCGGCAGGATCGGCTGGGGCGTGGGGATCGAGGCGTTGGCGTCGCCCATCTGCGCGTAGGCGATCTGCCCGCCCTTGAGGACGAGCTGCGGCTTGACGCCGAAGAACGCCGGCTCCCAGAGCACCAGGTCGGCCAGCTTGCCGCTCTCCACCGAACCGATCTCCCGGGCCAGCCCCTGGGCGAGGGCGGGGTTGATCGTGTACTTGGCGACATAGCGGCGTACCCGGCGGTTGTCGGCCCGCCCGTCCCCGGGCAGTGCCCCCCGCCGCCGCTTCATCACGTGGGCGGTCTGCCAGGTCCGCATGACGACCTCGCCCACGCGTCCCATGGCCTGGGAGTCGGAGGAGATGATCGAGATCGCGCCGAGGTCGTGCAGCACGTCCTCCGCCCCGATCGTGGACGGCCGGATCCGCGACTCGGCGAAGGCCAGGTCCTCCGGAACGGCCGGGTTGAGGTGGTGGCACACCATCAGCATGTCGAGGTGTTCCTCGGCGGTGTTGACGGTGAACGGCCGCGTCGGATTGGTCGAGCTGGGCAGCACGTGCGGCTCGGAGACCACGGTCATGATGTCCGGCGCGTGCCCGCCGCCCGCACCCTCGGTGTGGTAGGCGTGGATGCCCCGCCCGGCGATCGCGGCCAGCGTGTCGCCGACGAAGCCGGCCTCGTTGAGGGTGTCCGTGTGGATGGCGACCTGGATGCCCGTCTGCCCGGCGACCGTCAGCGAGGCGTCGATGACGGCCGGGGTCGAGCCCCAGTCCTCGTGCAGTTTCAGGCCGAGCGCGCCGCCCCGGATCTGCGACAGCATCGCCTCGTGGGAGACGGTGTTGCCCTTGCCGAGGAACCCGATGTTGAGCGGGTAGGCCTCCATGGCCTCCAGCATCCGCGCCAGGTGCCAGGGGCCGGGCGTCACGGTCGTCGCCTTGGAGCCCTCGGCCGGACCGGTGCCGCCGCCGACGAGGGTCGTGATGCCCGAGGACAGCGCCTCGTCGGCGATCTGCGGGCAGATGAAGTGGACGTGCGCGTCGATCGCGCCCGCCGTGAGGATCCGCCCGTTGCCGGCGATGATCTCGGTCTCCGGGCCGATGACCAGGTCCGTGTGGACACCGTCCATGGTGTCGGGGTTGCCCGCCTTGCCGATGCCGGTGATCCGGCCGTCGCGGATGCCGACGTCGGCCTTGACGATCCCCCAGTGGTCGATGATCACCGCCCCGGTGACGACCGTGTCCGGAGAGCCCTCGGCGCGCGTGACACGCGCCTGGCCCATGGACTCGCGGATGACCTTGCCGCCCCCGAACACGGCCTCGTCACCGGCGAGTCCGGGACCGCCGGAACGATCCTCCTCGATCTCGACCAGCAGGTCGGTGTCGGCGAGCCGGATCCGGTCACCGGTCGTCGGGCCGAACAGGTCGGCGTAGGCGGCACGCGAGATCTCAGGCATCGAGGGCACCTCCGGTCTCCCCGCGCAGACCGGGCACGACGCGGGCGCCGGCCAGCGGAACGAGTTCGACGTCGACGGGGATCCCGGGCTCGAAGCGCACGGCGGTGCCGGCGGCGACGTTCAGCCGCTTGCCACGCGCGGCCGCGCGGTCGAACTCCAGGCCGGGATTGGCCTCGGCGAAGTGGTAGTGGGAGCCGACCTGGACGGGCCGGTCGGCGGCGTTGAGGACGGTGAGCCGGGTGACCTCGCGGCCCTCGTTGTAGGCAATCGGCCCGTCGGCGAACAGGATCTCTCCGGGAATCACGGCAGCCTCCCCGTCAGACGATCGGTTCGTGGACGGTGACGAGCTTGGTGCCGTCCGGGAAGGTGGCCTCGACCTGGACATCGTGGATCATCTCCGGGACGCCCTCCATGACGTCGTCCCTGGTCAGGATCTTGCGCCCGGAGGACATGAGTTCCGCGACCGTGCGGCCGTCACGGGCGCCTTCGAGGAGGTGCGACGTGATGAGCGCGACCGCCTCGGGATGGTTGAGCTTCAGGCCCCGGGCCCGGCGCTTCTCCGCCACGTCGGCCGCCACGTGGATCAGCAGTCGCTCTTGCTCGTGCGGGGTCAGTTGCACGTCCCACCTCACAGTCCTCGCTCCGGGCCGTGCGGGGCCCGGTTGCCGCAGCCCCGGGGGAAAAGCCCTGGTGGCGTGGCGGCAGGCTAGTTGGACCGGGTTTCAGGCACGTTAACCGAGCTGTGATCTCTCAGACCGGCGCGCCCGGGTCGCGCGTGCTCATCATCGCAGTCCGTCCCGGACGACCTCCGTGGGCATCTCCCCCCGGACGCGGCCCGGGCGGAGGAAGATCCTCTCGCAGTCCTGGACGACTCCGGGCCCGACGGCCTTCAGGGCCCCGAGGAGCCTCGGGTCCACCTCGTGGGGCAGCGGCGGCGGGCTCTGCCCGGCCACGCTCCCGAAGACGCCGCCCACGACGTCGAGGACCTCGCCGACGATCGCTCCGATCAGCTCATCCTTGCCGCTGAAGCAGCGCTGGACGGCACCGGCGGAAAGGCCCACCCCCTTCAGAGCGGCCCCGCAGAAAGCGACCGTGCACCCCTCGCCGTAGCGGACTGGGGTGCACGGTCACGGGGGTGCACGGTCTTTCCTCTGCCCGGGCGGGCGGCCATGCCGGGCCGACCGGCCCCCGCTCATCCCCCAGGGCCGGGCTACGCCGGGCCTGCCCCCCGGTGCTCCGCCGCGATGCCGAAGCGCTGCTGTTCGCGAGGGGCGGACGGGACCTCCCGGACCGTGGAGACCGCGCTGACCACCTGCTCCTCGGCGGGCTGCGCCGGTTCCTGGAGCTGTTCGAGTCGCCGCAGGTCATCGGCGGAGACGAGGGCGACGAGGGGCTTGCCGTGCCGGGTGACGACGACGCGCTCGCCGGCGTACACCACGCGGTTGATCAGGTCGGCGAGTTCAGCCCTGGCTTGCGTCACCGGAATCTCGTAGGCCATGTCCCCATCATAACGTCACGTACGTCCTGTACATTTTTTACAGATGGCCGTCGCCGGAGACGGCTCTGCCCGCGAGGAGGGTTCGCCATGGACCGACCGTCCGCCCGTCACGTACTCCCCGAGTTCACCGAACGCACGGGGTCCGGCCAACGGACGATGGATCCGTACTCGAAGCTCCTGGAGGAGCGGATCGTCCTCCTCGGGACGCCGGTGGACGAGACCTCGGCGAACGACGTGATGGCCCAGTTCATGCACCTGGAGCACCACGCCCCGGACCTCGACATCTCGCTCTACATCAACTCACCGGGCGGGACCTTCCATGCGATGACGGCGCTCTACGACACGATGCGCTACGTCTCCTGCGACGTGGAGACGATCTGCCTGGGCCAGGCCGGGGCGGCCGCCTCGGTGCTGCTGGCGGCGGGCACCCCGGGCAAGCGGTCCGTACTGCCGGACGCCCGTCTGGTGATCCATCAGCCCGCCCTGCCCGAGCCGGTCCGGGGGCAGGCGAGCGATCTGGCGATCCAGGCCGACGAATTGACGCGGATCCGGACCAGGATGGAGGAGATGCTCGCGCGGCACACGGGACGCACCCGTGAGCAGGTGAGCGCGGACATCGAGCGGGACAAGGTCCTCACCGCCCAGGAGGCGGTGGACTACGGTCTGGTGGACCGGATCATCCCCCACCGGAAGGCCACCCTGGCCGCACCGACCGGAGAGTGAGACGCCGGTGCTGCCGCCGGAACTGCCGCCCCTGCCCGCCCTGACGTGCGCCGAGGCGGAGTTGATCGACCGTTACCTCGACGTCGTCGACCTGCTCGGCCGGATCAACCCCGCGCTGCACGGCGACACCTACCGCGCACTGCGCGCCGCCCAGGCCCTGGTCGGCAAGGCGACCGCGCTGCGTGACGCGCTGACCCTGATGCACGAGCGGGGCGAGACGGAGTTGCACGCCGGCACGCTGGCCCGGGCGCTGCGCGTACTGGACGGCGAACAGCGCACGGCCCGGGTCACCCTGCCGCCCGGCCCCGTCAGTTGAACCGGATCCGCCGGCCCCGGCCCGGCCGCGCGGACGGAGCGTCCGGGGCCGAGTCGAAACGGACCAAAAGACGTACCGCTGTTCGGAGTAGACGCGCGTCCAATTTTCGGGCCGTCAGAGTTGCACAGCGCGCGTGCCCGAGGGGCGGAATGGGACATTCCATCGCTGGTCCGGCGGTCCTCGGCACTGTGGACGGCGGCTCGAACACAGCCATGTCCACCCGAACGGGCGAGTGGTGAGTAACAACACAAATCCCCGGTTCCGTTGGGATTTCCGGACAGCCATGAGTCAAGATCCCTGACTGACGACAAGCCCCCGCCACAGCGGCGGGGCGATCCGGGCGGACGCCGAGTCCTGCCGCCGCCCGGATGACCGGTCGACAGGAGTGGATCGGCAGGAGTGGAGGACCCAAGCACGACGGGTCGCCGGGACGGTCACGCCATGACCGGTCCGAGCAGCCCTTGGGGTGAAGCCGCGTCAGCGGCCGGGCAACTTCGCCAGCCCGAATCCGACAGGTCATCCTTCACAGGCGGCTGACGAAGGGTTGCGCATGACTGCGCTCAATCGTGTCCCGTCGCTCATGGCCCGGGCCGGTACGGCCTCGGCCCTCACCATCGCCGCGGTGGGCGGCTCGATCGTGGCGCCCGGCTTCTCGTCGGAGGCCTCGGCAGCCACCCATGGGACGAAGGCGCTCCAGATCGCGGCCTCGAAGAAGGGCTCGCCCTACCGCTACGGGGCCACCGGTCCGCACAGGTTCGACTGCTCCGGGCTCACGCTCTACTCGTTCAAGAAGGCCGGCAAGAAGCTCCCGCGCACGGCCGCCCAGCAGTACAACAAGACGCGCCATATCTCCGCCAAGAACCGCAAGGCGGGAGACCTGGTGTTCTTCCACTCGGGCAGCAACGTGTACCACGTGGGTATCTACGCGGGTAAGAACAAGCTCTGGCACTCCCCCAAGAGCGGGGACGTGGTGCGGCTGCAGAAGATCTGGACCAAGAGCGTCTGGTACGGACGCGTGAAGTGATCCGCTCGGCGTGGGGGGGGGGGGGGGGGGCCCCCCCCCCCCCCCCCCCCCCAGGCTGTAGAAGAGATCACACCGCGCACCCCTCCAGGCCTCCCCCACAACACCCCCCCACCCCCCCCCCCAACACA